>JAFUOR010000113.1 GCA_017481825.1 Clostridia bacterium | reverse complement strand
TTCAACAAGATGATTGATGTTCTGCTCCACCTGCGAAAAGATATCCATCACGTACAGGCCTCCTATGCAAAAAGGACAGCGCCTGACGCGCTGCCCCCAAAGTACATGCTCAAAGATGCTCCCAGAATGACGATGCACGCTGTTTTTTCACCCGCTGTTAAAGCAGGTAGGTGCCCTGCCGCCGGCATCTGCCGTCCCCTGGCGTATTGCTACGGGGGCATGACATAGCCGAACTGTAGACCCGGGCTCCATTTTGTGAAATGTGGGGAAAACCAGAGCGCTGTCTGACACCCCAGGAGCATCCCTTGACTGTATTATATGCGCCCCGACGCTGGCTGTCAAGAGGGATTTCAATGCCAATTTGGGCAAATTCCATCACGAAGATGACATGAAAAGCATGCCCATGCCGCACTGGCATCATTCATCATTCGTTTCGGAAATAATCGAGCATCCGCTGCAATTCGGCCTGTCCGGGCGGCGGAAGGTGATCCGCCTGCAAACGTCTGGCCGCGCGTTTGAGCTGCGCGGTGGTGGCAATTTGCCGCTTTGGCAGGCCGTGCTTTTTTGCCGCAGCGTCCCTCTGCCATGCAAGAAGCCAGACCATCACCTGCTGGCGGCTCATCGCTGGCAGATACGGAACCGTCCGCATCTGCGCACCACTGCGGCAGGAACGGCAGCAGCCGCAGGGTTTGCTGCGCTGTCCAAAGGCCCGGCCCAACGCTTGCGGAATACACCGCGCCGTAAGGCACACCCGCAGCATCTGCCGCAGCGTCAGCCATGCACGCCGCGATGCAAGCCAGCCCCTGACAGGATGCCAGCGATGCTCCCTGCGCAGCTGATCCAAATGGTATTCATGCCAGAGGAACTCATCTGGCGTAAGCATGATTACGCACTGCGCCGCGCGGCCATTGCGCCCGGCACGGCCCGACTGCTGCACATAATCGATCACGCTGTCCGGAAGATGGTCGTGGATGACCAGGCGGATATCCGCAATGTCAACGCCCATGCCAAAGGCAGTGGTAGCGGCGAGCACCTGCGTCTGTCCATCCGCAAAGCGCTGCTGTACCTGATGGCGCTCCTCCCGTTCCAGCCCGGCGTGATAGTATTCCGCCGCACAGCCGCAGGCCCGGAGGTAGGCAGCAAGGGCCTCCGTGCGGGCGCGGGTCCGGCAGAATACAGTAATCTTCCCCTCAGCCTCCCGGACCAGACGGGCGATATCGCGGAAGGGCTCCAACGTCGTATGGACGGCGTAGGTCAGATTGTCGCGCAGGGCGGGCAGCATGACCCGCTTGGGCCGGTGGAGGGCAAGGGCGTCGGTGATGGCACGCTGCATGTCCCGATCTGCCGTGGCAGTCATGGCGCATATCACGGGACGCCGGGGCAGGCAGTTGATGAAATCACCGATATGCTGGTAGGCCGCGCGGAATTCCCTGCCCCACTGGACGATGCAGTGGGCCTCGTCCACCACCAGCTGCCACGGCGCCGCATCACGGCAAAGGCTGCGGAAGGCCTTCGTCTCCAGCCGCTCCGGGGAGACGAAGATGATCCTGATGCGCCCGTCGGCAGCGTCCGCCATCACCCGTTCCCGCTCCTGCGGCAGCATGAGGCTGTTCAACGCCGCAGCGGCAATGCCCCGCTCCGTCAGGCGCTGCACCTGATCCCGCATGAGGGCAATGAGCGGCGATACCACCACCGTCAGCCCAGGCTTCATCACCGCAGGCAGCTGCCAGCAAAGGCTCTTGCCTGCGCCGGTGGGCAATATGCAAAGAAGATCCCGGCCCGAAAGCAGCGCATGAGCCGCTGCCTCCTGACCGGGACGAAAGCCTGTTAGGCCGAACGTGCTGCCAAGCACATCAAGGCAGGCGCGTTTGAGGTGCTTTCTCATCAGAAGCGACGACCTCCGCCGCCATGGCTGACGCCGCCGGAGGAACGATGCACGCCGCTGCCGCCGGAGCGTCCGCCGCCAGAACCGCCGCCGTTTCCGCTGCTGCGGGCGTGGCGCGTCACCGTCTGGCGCAGATACTGCTCGTTGTCGCGGGTCAGCTCACACTCGGCATTGGTCTCCAGGTCATAGCTGTATGTGCTGCCTGCCAGGCTGTAACGGCTCTTCACCACCAGTACAAACACGGCTGCTGCCGCCACGCCGGCAATGCCAGCCAGCACTGCTTCCGCGCCGGTCAGGGCGTTGTACATGCCGGAGAGGCGCTGGCCCGTGACCTCGTCATAGCGGAAAGTGCCCTCCAGGCGGCCCTTGTTCATGAAGGACCTGGTCTCCTTCAGGGCGGCGATCATCGCATCGCCGTAATCGCCCACAGACAGGCCGAAGGACGCTGCATCAAGGATATCCTCCTCGCGGCTGTCGGTGATGTAATCGATCATCACGCCGCCGGTGCTCAGCCACATGACGCGGTTGTTCATGTCCAGCAGGATCAGCATGCCAGAGTCATCCTCGCCCATGCCGTAGCCGCCGTTATCGTAGAAGTTATCCGCATAGTCACGCACGCGGTACATGGATTCGCTGTAATCATCGGGGACGTCCCACGTGGTCAGGACGACGATATCCACCTGATGATCCCTTTCCACCTGATCGATGATTTCCGCCATATCGGCGAGTTCGGATGGTGTGAACAGACCGGCATCGTCAATCACCTGCGTATCGGCAAGTTCGGAGAGCGCATCTGCCAGCGCCAGCACCGGCACAAGGAGCAGCAGGAGGATGCAAAGCAGCTTCTTTACCATATGAATGCACCTCCTGCACACAGAATCGCAAAGACGAGCAGCCCGGCGCCCAGTGCCCAGGTCAGGAGCTTGCCCATATTAATGGGCAGCTTCCCGCACACGCGGCCCGTCTGGCCGTTCATCATGTAATAATATGGTACGCCATCCCTGCCGCCCTTGTAGGTCAGCACCCAGGTAGGCAGGAGAACGTAGCGGGCATCGGTCTTCTTCGCCTCGAAGGAAGTCGCACCGTTCAGAGTGTTGAAGCTGTGGTTCCGCTTGATGAGCTTTCGCGCGTAGTCCTTAACCTCCGAGAGAATCTCCTCCCGTGCTTCGCTCTCTTCCACATCGCGCATCTCCGCCAGGAAGCCGGAGAGATAGCCGGAGGCGTAGGGCTTCACGTCCTTGCAGTCAAAGGGGTGAATGCCATCGCTGAGCTTGCCGTCCGCCTTGGTCAGCGCCTTGCGGGCCAGATTGCGGAAGGACATGCGAGCCTTGCGCTCCACGCGGAAATAGCGCGTGGTCGTCACCACATGGCGCGGCGTGGTGGAGACGGATGTGCGGGTACCCTCGCCGGAAAATTCCGCCTCGCCTTCCACATCGCAGTACCAGAAGGGATAATACACGCCGGAGAACATCTCCAGCTGCGCACCCTCGAAAAAGCCCTTATCGATGAAGGTCTTCTTTTTCACAAATTCGGTGAACTGCTTCTCCGCTGCCGCCTTGTCCAGCTGGAAGGGAATCACGCCGTCGGGCCGGAATGCATCGTCAAGACGATCATGCAGCACCACGGGGCTGTGGCAATAATAGCAGCGGGTCGCGGCGGTGGTATCGGTGGTCACGATCTCCGCGCCGCACATCTGGCAATGGTAGGATTTCAGGCCGCCATTGTCCATCGAGCGCTCGCCATAGGCAGCTTCCTGCTTTTCCTCCGCCTCTGCCTCGCGCTGTTCGGACTGATCGCGCAGATCCTCCTCGGACAGCACCTGTCCGCAATAAAGACACTTGAACTTCTGCAGCGATGGATGAAACTCCAAATAGCCGCCGCAGCAGGGACATTTGAAGGTCATCGTCGAGCTCATGGGCAGCCCTTCCTTTCCTGAACATACATTTCATATTCATTTTATCATGTATGCGGATTTTTCGCAAGCATTGTCTGTATACAATCCATTACTTACACGCCTTACATAGAATCTTCTGGCTTTTTTGCCGAATTTCGCCCCTTTTCTGCTTGACGGATTGGCCTTTACGTTGTATCATAAAAGTGGTTATGAATGCGCTGCGTCAAAGGGATAGGGATTCTGCATGCTCAATGGTGCAGAATCCCGTCTGAAGATGTAACCGCTTACACCATCATTGTAAACAGAAAGGACGATGTCCCCATGGAGTTTTTGGAGAAGCTTTCCCTGGCTGGTCTGGTTCCCGTCATCGCCATCAACGACGCCGATGATGCTGTGCCGCTGTGCAAGGCGCTGTCTGACGGCGGTCTGCCCGTGGCTGAGATCACCTTCCGCACCGCTGCCGCTGAGGAGTCCATCCGCCGCGTGCATGAGGCGCTGCCCAATGTTCTGCTGTGCGCCGGCACCGTGCTGACCACCGAGCAGGTTGACCGCGCGATCAATGCGGGCGCTGCCGCCATCGTGTCCCCCGGTCTGTCTCCCGATGTTGTGAAGTACTGCGTGGACAAGGGTATCCCGATCTGCCCCGGCACCTCCACCCCCTCTGACATCCAGGTGGCGCTGAGCTACGGCCTGAACGCCGTGAAGTTCTTCCCTGCCGAGGCTGCTGGCGGCCTGCCCATGATCAAGAACCTGGCGCCCGTCTATCCCGGGTTGAACTTCATGCCCACCGGCGGCGTCAACGAGAAGAACATGCTGGACTACCTGGCCTATGACCGCATCCTGTGCTGCGGCGGCACCTTCATGTGCCCCAAGGACGCCATCGCCAACAAGGAATGGGACAAGATCACCGAGCTGACCCGTTCTGCGGTGAATAAGATGCTGGGCTTTGAGCTGCGTCACGTGGGCCTGAATACCGAGGACGCCGAGACCTCCATGGCCGAGTGCAAGAAGCTGGCCGCGCTCATGGGCATGCCCATCAAGGAGGGCAATTCCTCCAACTTTGTGGGCACCTGTGTGGAGATCAACAAGTACATGGGCCGCGGCAAGCATGGTCATCTGGCCATCGGCACCAACAGCGTCAAGCGCGCCAAGTGGCACCTGGAGAACCGCGGTTACAAGTTCATCGAGGAATCCGCTGTCGTGAAGAACGGTAAGCTGATCGCCATCTACCTTGAGGACGAGATTGCCGGTTTCGCTGTGCATCTGGTTCAGAAATAAGAGGCTTTTCCCCTTTTCCCCGCTAACAGAACAGACACTCTAAATTCCTAATTCATCATTCCTCATTCACGATTAAACAAAAAACTGGAGGTTTTTGCAATGGGCAAGATTGTTACTTTCGGTGAGATCATGCTGCGTCTGAAGTCCCCTGCGTACGAGCGTTTCTTCCAGAGCCCCTCTCTGGAGGCGACCTTCGGCGGCGGCGAGGCCAATGTGTCCGTGTCTCTGGCGAACTACGGCCTGGACACCGCATTTGTGACCGTGCTCCCCAAGAATGATATCGGCGAGGCCTGCATCCGCGAGCTGCGCGGCTTTGGCGTTGACACCACCAAGATCGTCAAGAAGGATGGCCGCATGGGCATCTACTTCCTGGAGACCGGCGCTGTGCAGCGTCCCTCCAAGGTCATCTACGACCGTGCGGGCTCTGCCATCGCGGAAGCCAAGGTGGGCGACATCAACTGGGACGACGTCTTTGAGGGCGCGACCTGGTTCCACCTCACCGGCATCACCCCCGCCATCTCCGAAGGCGCTGCCGAGCTGTCCCTGGAGGCCGTGAAGGCTGCCCAGGCCAAGGGTATTCACGTCTCCTGCGACCTGAACTACCGCAAGAACCTGTGGAAGTACGGCAAGGATGCCAAGGAAGTCATGACCGAGCTGGTCAAGTACGTCGATACCGTCATCGCCAACGAGGAGGACTTCCAGAAGTCCCTGGGCCTGAAGGCCGAGAGCCAGTCCGACGTGGAAGAGGGCGAGCTGAACATCGAGAACTACAAGGCTATCGCTTCTCTGGCGATGCAGACCTATCCCAACATCAAGCGCGTGGCCATCACCCTGCGCGAGAGCAAGTCCGCCAACCACAACGACTGGCGCGCCTGCCTGTACAACGGCAAGGACTTCTTCCTCTCCCGCAAGTATGCCATCACCGATATCGTTGACCGCGTGGGCGGCGGCGACTCCTTCGGCGGCGGCCTGATCTACGGCCTGAACACCTACGCGGACGAGAAGACCGCGCTGGAATTCGCCGTGGCTGCTTCCTGCCTGAAGCACACCATCATCGGCGACTACAACCGCGTATCCGTGGCGGAGGTTGAGTCCCTGATGAAGGGCTCCGGCACCGGCCGCGTGCAGCGCTAAGCAGAGGCGCTGCCCCTGCACCCGCTTAAGGGTGTTACACCCTTAAGAATCCCATTTTGCGATGCAGCTTGCACTTTCTCGTTGAGTTGTATCCGCATGTAACTTCCAGCCTCCGATGGGTGACTGTCGGAGGCCTTTTCCGTTCAGATAAGCGATGTTTTAATGGGGTGGTGAGATGGCGCAGAAGTCATCGCCAGCTCCGCCACCGAATCAATCATCGATTACAAAGGAGGTCAGGATGATACGCTACGAGTTCGACACGCCCATCTCCCCTGCCGCGCTGGCTGATTTGCGCGAGGCCGTCGGCTGGAACCGCATGGAGCGTGACCTGGCCGACCCGCGCCTGCACAACGCCTTCCACCTTTGCGCCATAGATAGCGACCGGCTTGTCGGCTACGTGGTAGTCGTCAGCAACGGCGTGACGGATGCATACATCCAGGATCTGATGGTACATCCTGACAAGCAGAAGCAGGGCGTGGGACGTGAGCTGATGCAGCGCACGCTGGCACGCCTTCGATCTGAGGGCGTGTACATGGTTTCAGTCATCTACGGCGAGGCAGCGCTGCAGCGGTACTATGAGGAGCTCGGATTTTACACCATGCTGTGCGGACAGCTGGAGCTGCGCCCGGAGCGCGATGAAGCAGGGAGTGAAGCACCATGAAAATGAACAGCGAAATCGCAGCCATCATGAAGGAGCGTTTTGGTCGTGACAATCTCATGGCCCTTGCCACCATCGATGGCGCCACGCCATGGGTGCGAACGGTCAATGCCTATTACGAGGACGGCATGTTCTACACGGTTACCTATGCGCTGTCCAACAAGATGAAACAGATCGTAAACAAACCGACCGTCGGTCTGTGCGGTGACTGGTTCACGGCGCATGGCACTGGCGAAAACCTCGGTCACATCCTGCTGCCGGATAATGCGGCGCTGGCTGGCAAGCTCCGCAGCGCCTTTGCGTCCTGGTATACGAATGGCCACATCAACGAAAGCGACCCGAACACCATCATCCTGCGCATTCGACTGACGGACGGCGTGCTGTTCCACCACGGCACAAAGTATGATATCGATTTCACCTGAACAGAAAGCGGCTCCGACGGTTCACATTCCGTCGGAGCCGTTTGCATTCAGCTGATGGTAATATCGCCGGACATGGAGGTCACGCTGCCATTGACCGCCGGGCCGATGCCGTTTGTGTGGCAGCGGGTAGTCACGTCGCCGGAGCGGGTGCTGGTGTGGATGTTCATGAAGCCCATGCCGCTGGGCAGATCGATGTCGATATCGCCGGAAATGGTGCTGCCGCGCACATCACGGATCTCGTCGCTGTCAAATTCAAGGTCAACATCGCCGCTGATGGCCTTGAAGGTGATGTTCTTCACGTCGGCGCGCACATCGATATCGCCGGAGATGGTGTTGACGGCCAGCGTGCTGACGCGGCCCTCCACCTCCACATCGCCGGAGGTGGAGCCGATGGCGGCACCCTGGGCAAAGAAGGTGGCCTCGATATCGCCGGAGGTGGTACGCACTTCGACCAGCTTGAGGTACTGATCCTCGTCCAGGTCGATGTTGATATCGCCGCTGGTCGTCACCACATTCAGCTCCGCCAGGGCAACGTCCTGAATGTCGACGTCGCCGGAAGTGGTCAGGAGCTTGACGTGCGGGATGGCATTTTCAGGCACCTGGATGGTCACGCCGGTATCGCTGAAACCAACATTGATTCTGATGTTTCCCTTGGCGAAGATGTTCTTCATCGACTGGCCGATGGACTTGAACATTCCGTCAATGCTGTCCATGTTGATCTCGATCTTGCCATTCTCCGTCCTGACGAAATCGGACATATCGTCCCGGTGATGATGCTCAACCCTGCCCTCCTTGTTTATCCTGACGGCATCGCCTGCACGGCGCTCGATCTTCAAAACGCCATTATCCAGGCCAACCTGCACCATCGGGTTGTCATCCACGTCCCAGATGACGTGGTAATCGTCATCATCGGAGGCCTCGAGGGTCACATCCTCGTTGACGAGGGCCAGGTCAATCCGGTGCACCTCGCTTGCTGCAAAGGTCATGTTCTGCTCGCCGGATTCTTCATCGTCCAGCTCATTATCATCCAGTTCAGCATCGTCCAGTTCATCCGTTTTCACATGGCGATGGGTTTTGCGCCTGTACTGGGCGATCACATCCTCCATGCCCTTGAGGCTCTCCACCACAGCGCCGACCGCATCATCCTCGGACAATCCGGAGGCAACCATATCATTGTAGCGCTCCTGGCAGTTGTTCATCACCTCATCCCGCAGGGCGGTGACTTCCTCGTTCATCTCGGTATTCTCAAACATCAGGTCCACAATGCGGGCCACGGTATCATTCATCTTCATACGCTTTCTACCTCCAGCAGCAGATCGATTTGGGCTTTGGTGTCCTTCCAGGTATCAAGGTCGTTCAGCAGGCGCTCCCTCCCGGCGTTGGTAATGGCATAGTAGCGCCGACGCGCGCCGCTTTGCTCATCGCCCCAGTAGGAGCGGATGTATCCCGCACTCTCCAGGCGGCGGAAGGCGGTGTAGAGCGTGGCTTCCTTCATCTCAAATGCGCCGCAGGACAGAGCGGAGACATTCTTGTTGATCTGATAGCCGTAGCTGTCCGCCCGCGACAGCTGGCGCAGGATGATGGTATCGGTATATCCCCGCAGAATATCAGCAGACAGGGCCATGGGTTCACCTCCAGTGCTTCAAATCGGAATAGGGACGCAGAGCGTCATAACGATCACGCAGGCTGCGGCCCATAATGGCCGCCTTGTCCTCCACCCTGCGCAGCTCGGGCAGACGAGGTGTTTCCTTCGCAGCGCGGTACTCCTTCTTCTTGTTCATCATTCATTACCTCCTCGGTTTTGCGTAGATACTTCGCGTGTCGATGTATCTTACGATGCTATAATACACCAAGTTACCTCGCCTGTCAAGGTATCTCATCAAATTTTCATGAAACTTTTTCTGACCTGTTCTTTTGGTGTTCACGCCCTTGCGCAAAAGGCCTTCATCCCGTACAATAGCATAGGAAAATGAAAAAAACAGCGCAGCATCCGCGCGTGAGAAGGAGAAACACATGAGCAAGATCAAGATGACCACGCCCCTTGTCGAGATGGACGGCGACGAGATGACACGCATCCTGTGGGCCGATATCAAGGAGCTGCTGATCCATCCCTTTGTAGAGCTGAAGAGCGAATATTATGATCTGGGCCTGCCTCACCGCGACGCCACGAAGGATCAGGTGACCATCGACAGCGCCAACGCAACAAAGAAATACGGCGTGGCCGTCAAGTGCGCCACCATCACTCCCAATGCCCAGCGCATGACCGAGTACAACTTGCATGAAATGTGGAAGAGTCCCAACGGCACCATCCGCGCGATGCTGGACGGCACGGTGTTCCGCGCCCCCATCCTCGTTTCCGGCGTGAAGCCCACCGTGCGCACCTGGACGCAGCCCATCACCATCGCCCGCCATGCCTATGGCGATGTATACCGCAATGTGGAGATCGACGTTCCCGGCGCGGGCAAGGCAGAGCTTGTCTTCACGGGCGAAGACGGTCAGGAGATCCGCCAGACCATCTTCAGCTTCAAGGGCCCCGGCATCCTGCAGGGCGTCCACAACCTTGATGCGTCCATTTCCTCCTTTGCCCATGCCTGCTTCCAGTATGCGCTGAGCGTCAAGCAGGATCTGTGGTTCTCCACCAAGGATACCATCAGCAAGACCTACGATCACACCTTTAAGGATATCTTCCAGGAGATTTACGACAGCACCTACAAAGCTCAGTTCGAGGCGGCGGGCATCGAGTATTTCTACACGCTGATCGACGACGCCGTGGCCCGCGTAGTGCGCTCCAAGGGCGGCTTTATCTGGGCATGCAAGAACTACGATGGCGATGTGATGAGCGACATGGTCGCCACGGCCTTCGGCTCTCTGGCGATGATGACCTCCGTGCTGGTCTCCCCAGACGGTAAGTTTGAGTACGAGGCCGCGCACGGTACCGTGACCCGTCACTACTATAAGTACCTCAAGGGCGAGGAGACCTCCACCAATCCCGTGGCGACGATCTTCGCCTGGTCCGGCGCACTGCACAAGCGCGGCGAGCTGGATGACCTGCCTGAGCTGATGGCCTTTGCCGACAAGCTCGAAAAAGCTACCATCGACACCATCGAATCCGGCGTAATGACCAAGGATCTGGCGCTGCTATGGGAAGGCAGCGAATGTCAGGCGGTGAACAGCCGCGCCTTCCTGGAGGCCATCGCGCAGAAGCTGAGCGCATAAGCGGAGGCTTGCATGAGCATCACCATTCGCCCCCTCACGCCCGGTCTGGCCGATGATTTCCTGCACTTTTTTGACCATGTGGCCTTTTGCGATCATCAGGACTGGGCTGGCTGCTACTGCATGGAGGGGCATCGGAAATCCGGTGACGATCTTTTCTCCTACTTTGGCCAGAAGAACCGTGCCTGCGCGAGGGAGCTGATCCTCTCCGGCAGGATGCACGGCTACCTGGCCTACGACGGCGATCAGGTCATTGGCTGGTGCAACGCGGATAATAAACGGAATTACCTTTACCTGACCACCAACGCATCCTGCTGGCCCCGGAAGGATGAAGGCCTGCGCATCATGTCCATGTACTGCCTGACCATCGCGCCCCAGCGGCGCCGCCAGGGGCTTGGCACGATGCTGCTCCAGCGGGTGATCGCCGACGCCGCGGCGCAAGGCTACGACCTGGTGGAGGCCTATCCCTGGCAGGAGGACAGCACGGAATATGCCTACCACGGCACCGCGCGCATGCTGGAGCGTCTCGGCTTTGAGCGTGCGGGCGAATTCCGCGATCAGCACAGCGATATGCACATCTATCAGAAGCGTCTGTGAGCACAATTTGCTCCCCGACAGCCATCAGGCTGCCGGGGAGCTTTTGCGTGGGAAAGGAATAAGCATCAGCAGCAGTTGTTGTTCGAGCGTCCGCAATAGCGGCTGCCAGCTGCCACAAATACAACGCCGGTCAAAATGGCCGTTGCACCGGCAAATACGCCGCTCCAGCCAAAGATTTCCGGCAGGATGATCGTCACCAGAATGCTGATGACGCCAAGGGCCATAAGAATATAGCCGATGATCTTCATGAAGAAATCCCTCCTTCCGCTTTCATATAATGCACAAAGCGGCGGCACGGTGCAATCCGCCCCAGGATTTCCCGCAGAATTCCTTTGCAATCCTCCCCGCTTACATGGTGACAAATCGTGGAGAATATGGTATACTTCACAATGTGCGATCACCAATCGAAAGGAGTCTTTGTTCCATGAACGTTCTTCAGGCCGCGCTGCTCGGCCTTATTCAGGGCCTTGGCGAATTCCTGCCCATCTCCTCCAGCGGCCATCTGCTTCTGGGCCGGATGGTTATGGGCTTCACGGTGGATGAATCCCCCGCCTATTTCATGCTGGATATCCTTCTGCACATCGGCACGCTGATCCCTGTGATCATCGTGTTCTGGAAGGACTGGTGGGCCATCCTGCGCAACCCCTTCAAGTCCAAGACGCTGCTGCTGCTCTTCATCGCTTCCCTGCCTACACTGGTGGTAAAGGTTCTCTTTGATGATTTCATCGACGGCGCGGGTACCGGCTGGTTCCTGGGCGTGAGCTTCCTGATGACCGCCCTGTTCCTGATGCTGGCGGAGATCATCAGCGCAAGGAAGAAGTCCTCCTCCGATCAGCCCGGCTTCTTCCATGCCATCGTCATGGGCTGCATGCAGGGCATTGCCCTTCTGCCGGGCGTGAGCCGCAGCGGCTCCACCCTCGCGGGCGGCCTGCTCAGCGGCCTGAACCGCAAGAGCGCGGCGAAGTTCTCCTTTATGATGAGCGCCCCGGCCATCGTAGGTGCGATGCTCATTGAGGGCAAGGAGGCCCTCGAATTGGGCTACTTCTCCCAGCTGGAGCTGCTGCCGACCCTCGTTGGCATCGCGGTGGCCGCCGTCAGCGGATATCTGGCCATCCGCTTCATGCTCAGCCTGATCAGCCGTGTATCGCTGAACTGGTTCGCGCTGTATGTGGCCATCCTTGGCATCGGGTTCCTGCTGCTGCAGCTGGCAGGCTTCCCCGGCGTGGAGCCTTTCGCCATTCCCGAGGCCGTCGAGGGCGCGCTGCACACGGTGATGCTGTAAATCCTGTCTGCCTGGAGCCTCTCCGGGCAGCTTTTCTTTGATTTTTACAACCATCAACGTCTGAATGCTGTACAAAATGTCGCTTCAATGCTATAATATTGCATGAATATCTTGTTTTGGAAAGGGGGCCGGTCAGCGATGCATTTATTCAGGCGCATCCTTGTGATTTTTATGGCGCTGCTGATGCTTTGCGCTCCCCTGATGGCCCGGGCCGAATTTGTCGAGCCCACGCTCCCTCCGGATACCGAGGCCTATGATCCGGAGCATCCCGAGCTACTCTCGGAGGATCAGATCTACGCCAGGGCAGCCATCGTGATCGAGGAGAGCACGGGCAACGTCATTTTTGAGAAAAACGCGGATACGATCATGTATCCCGCATCCACCACCAAGATCATGACCGTCCTGCTGGGCATTCTTGCCGGCAATATGAGCGATACGGTGACGGTCAGCGCCCATGCTGTTGATCTCCCGGATGACGCTACCACCATCAGCCTTGATGAGGGCGAACAGATCAACATGCAGGATCTGCTCTACGGCACGCTAATGCGCTCTGCCAACGACGGTGCGATGGCCATTGCCGAGCATATCAGCGGCAGCGAGGCCGCCTTTGCCGAGCTGATGAACCAGACGGCAGCCGCCTACGGCATGACCAACACACATTTCGTGAACCCTCACGGCCTGCATGATCCCAATCATTTCACCACTGCCCGCGACATGGCGATCCTGGCAAGGGAGGCCATGCTCAACGATACCTTCCGTGATATTGCCGGACGCGTGACCTACAACATGGCCGCCACCAGCTTCACCCGTGAGCGCACCATCACCACCCGCCACCGCATCATGCGGCCCACCTACAATGATGATACGAACAAGTATTATTACAGCTACGCCACGGGCATCAAGTCCGGCTACACCGATCAGGCGGGCTATTGCTATGTGGGCTCGGCCACGAAAAACGGCGTGAACCTCATCTCTGTCGTCATGTACAGCGGCTACTATCATTATATGGATGATACGGAGCGACTGCTGGAATACGGCTTTTCCCAGTATGAGCATGTGACGCTCTCCGAGCTCTATGAAAAGAACCCCATCACCGTGTACACCAGCGGTTATTCGCTGGATGATACGCTGCTGGGCGAACTGGAGCTGGCGTGCTCGCCTAAGATTACCGGCAAGACGGCGGAGATCACCGCCACCCGCGCGGAGATCGAGTACCTGACCTCCTCCCTGCGCGATCTGGTGCTGGTGCAGTATGAGCGCGATCTGGTAGCGCCCATCAGCGCAGGTGAGGTAATCGGTACCATGACCTACCTGACTGCAAGCGGCGAGCCCATCGAATACAACCTGATCGCTACCCGTACCATCAACGAGCGCACGGATCGTCCGCCGACGCTGGAGGAGATCGAGGCCTACACGCTGGCTGATCCGAATCCCTTCCCGCCGCTGACGGTGGAGCTGGTGCTGCTCCTGCTCTCTCCCTTCCTGGCGGTGGCAGCCATCATTCTGGTTATCCGTTTCCTGTTCAGCCGGTACAAGAAGTTCTATGCCCGCCTGCCCAAGAACAGGAACCGGTATGTTAAGTAAGCTCCTCTTGATCCGCTTCCCCATCGTCCCTGATCCGCTTCCCCATCGTCCCTGGGAGGCGGATTTTGAGATTCCGGGCTTTTCTGTGGGATTCCTGCCTGATTTCTCATGGTTTTCTCATGATTTCTTTTCCAGTTTCTCAAGCAAAGCCGGCGCAAACGTGATATGATAGCATCATCAGCAAGGGAACACCCGCTGCTGAAAGAAACATTCATCCCGGCGCAAGCCGAAAGACATGAAAGGGGTATTCACACCATGGCCAGCTACACCATCGAGGACATCGAACTCATCCGCCGCAAGAGCGGCATCAGCTATCAGGAAGCAGTTGCGCTGCTGGACTACCACAACGGCAACGTCGCCCGCGCACTGGTGGATCTGGAGCGCAACGGCCGCATCAAGGAAGGCGGCGAGGCGCCCAAGGCAAAGGCTTCCACGGCGAAGTCCTCCGGCAGCAGCAAGAACGCCCTCGTCGAGCTCATCACCAAGCTCTATCGTGCCCGCGTCAAGGTCAGCAAGGGCGCTACCCCCATCATCAACCTGTCGCTGCTCTTCTCCATCCTGAGCGTGCTGATCAGCCCCCATCTGGTGATCATCGGCGTGATCGTCTGCCTGGTGCTGGGCTACAAGTTCTCCTTCGAGAAGCATGACGCCGCCTTTGACAGCGAGAACCTGGAACGCATGGTGCGCAATGCCGCCGAGAACGTTAAATCCTCCGTGAGCGACATCGCCCGCAACTTCCAGAATGCCAGTGAGAACGCCGCTTCCTCCTCCAAGCCGGAAGAGAAGGAAGACGCCCGCAGCTACTACGCCAGCAAGCCTGCCTCCGCCACCTATCACGCCAGCGCCCCGACCCTGAACGTCCCCGTGCAGGTGGAAAGCCAGGACGGCGCCGTGACCATGGAGGCCGATGACGAGGGCTTCAACAGCGCCACCATCGAGTAAACCATCAGGAATGCACAGGACTCCCCTGCTGCATTCCCTTTTCGCGTTCATCACACCCAAAGGAGGACCTGAACTATGAGCCGCATCCTGATCGTTGAAGACGAGCGGAAGATTGCCCGATTCCTGGAGCTGGAGCTGCAGCACGAGGGCTATGAGGTGCAGACCGCCGGAGACGGCCGCACCGGCCTTGATCTGGCCCTGAGCTGGAAGCCCGATCTGATGATCCTCGACCTCATGCTTCCGGAGCTCTCCGGCATCGAGGTCTGCCGCCGCTTGCGCCATGAAAGCGATCTGCCCATCATCATGCTCACCGCCAAGGACGATGTATCTGACAAGGTCATGGGCCTTGACATGGGCGCGGATGACTACATGACCAAACCCTTTGCCATCGAGGAGCTGCTGGCCCGCATCCGCGTGGGGCTCAAGAAGCACCGCGCCTCCCAGACGCCAGTATCCTCCGTTTTGACGGCAGGCCAGCTGACCCTCGATCCCGCCAGCTATGCGGTGACCTTCGCCGGTAAGCCGGTTTCCCTGACCAAGAAGGAGTTCGACCTTCTGCGTTACCTCATGCAGCACAAGGGACAGGCCGTAACCCGTGACGCCCTGCTGACAGATGTCTGGGGCTATGACTATGCCGGCGACACGAATGTCGTGGACGTGTACATCCGCTACCTGCGCCACAAGATTGATGAACCTTTTGGCGTGAAGACCATCCACACCATCCGCGCGGTGGGCTATATGTTCAGCTATGAGTAAGAAGAAACGCTTTTTGCGCAAAGAGCGAAAGGTCAAAGACAAAAACCGGGAACGGGGCCTGAACCGTGCCTCCACCGGCGTGCACGGACGGCTGAAGCACCTGTTCTCCAATTTCCGACTGTCCCTCACCTTCCGCATCGCGCTTCATTACTGCCACCAGCTCCTGCGCACAACGCTCACGGCGCTGCTGGTGCTCACGCTCGTCTTTGGCGGCACGGTGCTGGCTGATCTGGAGGAAAGCATCCGCCGCCTGCGCTATGGCGAGGCCGGTACTGACGGTATATTCTCCCAGGAGATCATCCAGGAGGACGCAGTTTCCGCCACCCTGAACAGCTGGCCTTACAGCGGCGATGCCGTGCCAGGCATTGCCTACCGGTTCCGCAAGGTCAACCTCTGGCCGACGCACATGTATGTGGATGTGGAGGCCTGCCACAGCAGCGGCCAGTCCATCTACATGACCTATGACCTCCACGATCCCTTCGTGACCTGGTGCTGGCTGATGCTGGCTGCGCTTTTGTGCGATGCGCTGCGTGTGATCTCCTTCATGCGCCGCCGCGAGCGCCTCAACAAGACCGTCCTTGCCCCCATCCGTGATATTACCGACATGGCAGCGACACTCTCAGCCAGCAATCTGTCCAACCGCATCAACATCGCAGGCATGAAGAACGAGCTGAAGGACCTGGCTGTGGTCATCAACAGCATGCTGGACCGCATCGAGCGCTCCTACAACAGCCAAAAGCAGTTTGTATCCGACGCCTCCCATGAGCTGCGCACCCCCATTGCCGTCATTCAGGGCTATATCAACATGCTCCAGCGCTGGGGCAAGTCCGACCCCGAGGTTTTGGACGAGGGTATCTCCGCCATCGCCCAGGAAACCACCAGCATGAAGGAGCTGGTGGAAAGTCTGCTCTTCCTCGCGCGTCATGACAAGAAAACCCTGATGATGGAAGTGGGCCAGTTTGACGCTCTGGAACTGGCCCAGGAACTCCACCGCGAGGCTGCAATGGTCACCCCCGATGACACCTTCCGCCTTTCCCCTGCCGACGGTTGCCTGATGGAGGGTGACCGCGGCATGATCAAGCAGGTGCTGCGCATCCTGTGCGACAACGCAGTGAAGTACACCCCGCGCGGAGGCATCATCACCATCGGCGTGACCTGCGAAAACGGCTGGTGCACCTTCTCTGTGTCGGACAATGGGCCGGGCATCTCCGCCGATGAGCTGCCGAAAATCTTCGACCGCTTCTACCGCAGCGATTCTGCCCGCAAATCCGAAGGCGGCGGCCACGGTCTGGGCCTGTCTATCGCCCGCATCATCGTCATGGCCCATGGCGGCAAGCTGCGCGTACGCAGCAAGGTCGGACAAGGCTCCACCTTCTTCATGACTCTGCCCCAGAAACAGGATAAGCTCCACACCGCCAAGCTCTCCACTGCCGAGGCTACTGCCCAATCCAAAAAGGCATAAGACCAGCACCGCTTAAGGGCGTCAAAAAGTGGCCATGGCCGCAGGTATAATGTCAGGGAAGGATTTATCCTTCGCATTGCATCATGACTGCAGCCATTTGCGGTGAATGGAAGCAGTCAGACTGTAACATCACGCCAGACAGATTGTTTGGCGTGGCGTTTTCATATCACTGTGGTAGAATAAATGTGACAAAAAAGAATTTGCGGAGGAGAAAACATGACAGAAGCACAAAAGGAAACCCTGCGATTCTATACAACGAATGATTATTTGCTGATAAATGGTCTTCTTTGGGGAGAAGACGAGAAAACCATTGATATATTTATCCAACTCATCAACGACGATGGCAGAGGTGTGATGGCTGAAGCTATTGAGCAAGGATTTGATGTGCGCTGGAATTGCAGTAAAAAAGAAGGCGAGAGATTATATCAAATCTATCAAAAACGTTTCCCGATTATCAATAATCAGAGCGTAAAAAAACAAATCCTTGAACGGGCAAGGATTGATATTTCCAATATGATGGCATGTATGGAACCGCTGACATCTGAACTGGTACTATATAGAAACATAAAAACCAAGTTTGTTGATAAAATAGAGGAAGGCATGTCCCTAAACCATTTAGGCTTTTCCTCCTGCAGTTTAAGTCCTCATATCGCGGAGAATGCAGCATATGGCTCAAGCGACTGTACCTTAGTTGAGATCATCGCGCCAGCAGGTACACCTGCAATCCGACTTGATTTAATGCCTGATGTACAAAACGAACCCGATGA
Source organism: Clostridia bacterium (assembly GCA_017481825.1). GTDB lineage: Bacteria > Bacillota > Clostridia > Christensenellales > Aristaeellaceae > UBA11524. Next base: position 43,138 of record JAFUOR010000113.1, on the reverse strand, counting down.
AGTCATTTTGGCACCACTTGAATTTCTCGTTACCAAAATCGACGGAGAAAGTGGTAAGATATATATGACTTTTAAATCTTTGCTATAAGCGAATGATTTTTTCATGAAATTCCATTTGATGAATAAGTCAAAAGCGCACGGTTTTATGCCGCGTGATAGCCGAGTCTGAAAACGCCCCGCCCACGTGGCGGATAGATGAGTCGAAGACTCCTCCGCGATACCATGACAGTCAGAGGGCCGGCGGGCCCCACGACACCTCTCATAGTTTGTAACAAACTACAGCGCCGCTTCCCACACCCGGGAGGCGGCGCTTTGCGCTGTTTATCTGTTGCATCCGCACGAGCCACATGAGCCGCACGAGCCGCAGCGGCGTCCGCAGGTGCAGCCGATGTTGGTGGCGCTCACCGTGCCCTCGTTGCACAGCGACGCCTGGGGGAAGAGCGGCAGGGAGAAAAATTCATCACACACGCTCTCTGCGAATTCCTCCGCCGGCGGGATGGTGCAGAAGCCGTAGCTGGGCACGAGGATTTCCACGTCCGCCAACACCTTCAGGATAATGGTGACGCAGACCGTCATCTTGAACTGGTTGTTGCCCACAAAGCAGCCGGACACGCAGATGGCGCTGACCATCGCCTCCAGGGAATAGGGCACGATGGATTCATCCGGAATGCTGAGCAGGACGTCGCGATCCACGCTGACCACGCCCTTGCCGATGTACTCCACGCAGCGGCTGTCCACAAAGAGGATGTCGATCGGCACGTCGATCGTGGCACGGACGCGGGCAAAGCAGGGACGGTCGCACAGGCGCTCGACGCTCAGGTTGCGGATGGTACCCTCGGTGGTGTTGCTGCGGCAGCTCTCAAAGGTGATGGGCGGAACGGGCGCGGAGGTCGGCATCACGGTATCGGCTGTGTCGTTGCAGCCGCAGGCACAGTTGCAATTGCAGTTGTTGTTCACCTGGGCATAGCTGGTGATGGTCACCACCGCATTGTCGATCTGCTGCTGCCACAGGGCGCTGTCGTAGACGCGCTTCACCTGCACACAGACCCTCTCCTGCAGGCCATCCAGAGCGCTGTTGCCGCTGATGTTGCCGGGGCAGCAGGAGGAATTGCTGTTCTTATAGCTGTAAAAGGACATTGAATCACGCCTCCTTATCGTCGAGGCTCCGGGCTGCCTTTTGCCGGAGCTTTCATCAGCAGATTATGTCCTGACGGCTGCGGGGTGCAGGGAATCAAAAAGAAAATCGCTCTGCACCATCATGTCTGTGCAGAGCGATCTGGGGCAGATTGGCTCAAAGCATCCTGACCGGCTTGAAGCCCTTCTTTTCCACGGCGGCAAAGAGCGCTTCATCCGTGACGGAAGCAGCGCATTCGACCGTCGCGGTCTTCGCGTCAAGATCGACCACGGCGGAGGTCACGCCCTCCACCGCGCAGAGTACCTTCTCCACCGACATCTTGCAGTGGTTGCACATCATGCCCTCCACCAGCAGCTTCTTCTCCATGTTGGTTTCCTCCTTTAATTATGGAATGAGTTCGGGAATGTCATCCAGGTCCTCCCGGGGCGCTTCGCTTGGCGCCTCGGGCATGGGCGGGAGGTCGTCGAGATTGGTGAGGCCAAAGTGCGCCAGGAAGTTCTCCGTTGTGCCGTAGAGAATCGGACGGCCCAGGGCTTCCTTGCGGCCTACCTCCATGATAAGCTCCTTGTTCATCAGGGATTGCAGAGAGTAATCACACTTCACGCCGCGAATCTGCTCCACCTCGGCACGGGTCACGGGTTGCTTGTAGGCCACCACTGCCAGGGTTTCCATCGCGGCCTGAGACAGGGACTGCTTCTGCACCGGCTGCAAAAGGCGCACCACATCGGTAGAATACAGCGCACGCGTTGCCAGCTGCACCTGATGGCCAAAGCGCTTGAGGGCAAAGCCGCGCTGGCCGAAATCGTATTCGTCCCGCAGACGGATCAGCTCAGTCTCCAGCTCCTTTACCGATACGTTCAGCGCCTTGGCCAGATCATCCACGCGCACCGGCTCGCCGGCCACGAAGAGGATGGCCTCGATCCGGCCTGCCAGATTGCCCTCCGATTGCTGAATCAGCTCTTCATCGTTCATGCGTCTTCCTCCGTATCTTCTCTGCGTCCGGGATAGAGGACAATGTCGCCGTAGATACCCTCCTGCTCGATGTGGGTTTCGCCAAGCTTGAGCAGCTCCAGCAGCGCCAGAAAGAGCGTCACGACCTCTTCCTTTGTGGGGGCGGCGCTGAAGGCCTCCTCAAAGCGCAGGGCGCCCTTGCGGCGGATACCCTTGAGCAGGGTCAGCATGCATTCCTGCACGTTGTGCTCATCGCGGCGGATGTCCCGGGGCGCGTAGTGGTTGACCTCGGGGGTATCGTCAGCCTTGTCGGGCTTGCGGGCCCAGATGCGCAGGAAGGCCTCCGTCAATCCCTGCAGCGTCAAGCCCACCAGCTCCGTCTCCTGGGGCGGCAGCGGATATTCCTCCGGCAGCTTGGTGAAGAGATTCCCTGCCGCGCGCTCGAATTGCTTCATGGCATCCGCCGTTTCGCGGAAGCGCTTGTACTCCTCCAGGCGGCGGATCAGCGCCTGCTCGGGATCCTCCTCGCCCTCCTCCACTCGGGGCGGACGGGGCAGCATCGCGCGGGACTTGATCTCCAGAAGTGTCGCCGCCATGACAAGAAAGTCCGTCGCCTCGTCCATATCAAGGTCGGAGGCGGTGCGGACAGCCACGATGTACTGATCGGTAATCTGGCTGACGAAGATATCCTTGATATCGATCTTTTCCTTGTTGATCAGGAACAGCAGCAGGTCAAGGGGGCCGTCAAAGTCCTTGAGCTGGAATGTCATTGCCATGTGGTGTTCTCCTTAGACGCCCTGTCCCGTGATCATCAGGAAGGTTTTGAGTACCGCGGTGTAGACGAATTCGCCGCTGTAAAAGAGCAGATCATCCAGGAAGCCGGATACGACCATGATGATCAGCAGAATGTGCGCAATCTGGAACTTCTGTGCATCCAGGATGAGGCGGCCCTTGAAGATGATGGCGTTGACGATGTGGAAACCGTCCAGCGGAGGGAAGGGCAAGAGGTTAAAGATCGCCAGGGACAGATTGACATGCGCCATCAGCAACAGGAAGCGCTGGATGTAGAGCATCCACGGATATTGCAGGAAGCCCATCGACCACTCGTCCAGGGAGCCGTACATGATGTTGTAGCCGTCCATATAATAGGGACTGACGTAGCTCTCCACGCCAGTGGTGAAGTACCCCTGCATGAAGCTGACGCTGTCCGCGCCCATCATGATGCGGTTGATCACCGTGCTCAGGAAGCAGCAGCCGATGAAGAGGGTCAGATTCACCACGATGCCCGCAATGGAAACAAGGAAGTCATCCCGGCGGTAGTTGCTGAAGTTGCGCGGATTGACCGGCACGGGCTTGGCCCAGCCAAACCCCATAAAAAACATGCAGAGGGTGCCAATGGGGTCCAGGTGCCGAGCAGGGTTGAGGCTGAGGCGGCCCAGCATCTTGGCCGTGGGATCGCCGCAGCGCAGCGCCACATAGCCGTGAGCGCACTCATGCAGGATGAGGCTGACCAGGATCGTGACCACGGTGTAGGCCATGTAGACCAGGAAGTCCACCGGGTCGCGCTGGAGCCACTCCAGATAGGTTTGGATTCTGTTGAACATTTCTTTCCTCTTTTCATCATCAGGACGGCCTCCGGCGCATAAGGTGCACTACCACGAAAAAGGAGGCGTCAGCATATGAGCGAAAACATGACAACCAATGCCAGCTTCACGGTTCCGGCTGATCAGGATTTTGATACGGTCAGCTTCCAGGGATCGATGCAGCAGGTATTGCAGGAGAATCTGGGCAGCTTTGTCATCGTCGAATTCCTGATCGGTACAGGCAGCCTGATCAGCCGTCAGGGCGTCTTGTACTATGTCGCATCACAGTTTCTGGTGCTCTACGACGAATTTGAATCACGTTATGTAGTGTGCGATATCTTCTCGGTGAAGTTCGTGACCTTCCTGCAGCCGGGCTATCGTCCCGGACAGGTGCCTGCGCCCCTGCCTTCCGCTGAAAGCAGTACACTTCCCAGTGAGATGACATCGACCATGACGCCCGCGCAGGCTGCCTATGCCTACACGCGCCGTCAGGGATCAGCGCGCCGCTGACTTACCGTGTGGCACGACGAAGCAGCTCGGCCTCATCGATGACTTCGATCCCGAGGTTCTGCGCCTTGGTCAGCTTGCTTCCAGCCGCCTCGCCTGCAACGACGAAGGCGGTTTTTTTGCTGACGGAGGAAGCCGCCGTGCCGCCGTTTTGGCGGATGAGCTCCTCCGCATCCTTGCGGGACAGGGAGGGCAGCGTTCCAGTGACGACGATGCTCATGCCGCTGAACACGCCCTCTGCCCTGCCCTCGCTCTCCTGGGGCTTCACGCCCGCGGCAAGGAGGCGCTCAATCATCCCGTTGTTCTCCGGGAAGGAGAAGAATTCCACCACGCTCTGGGCCACGATATCGCCAATATCCGGGATGGCGGTGAGTTCCTCCAGGGAGGCCGCCTGCACCCTTTGCAGCGTGCCGAAGGCAGAGGCAAGATCGCGTGCCGTCTTGCGGCCGATGTTGGGAATGCCGATGGCAAACAGGAAGGCGTCCAGCGTGCAGTGCTTGCTCTTGTCCAGGGCAGCCAGCAGCTTGGCGGCCTTGCGCTCCTTGAAGCCCTCCAGGGACAGCGCCTGCTCCATCGTCAGCTGATACAGATCCGCAGGGTCGCGGACGTTCATCTGATCGCAGAGCTGGGCTGCAGTCTTCTCGGACAGGCCCTCAATATCCATCGCGTCCCGGCTGGCAAAATGGCTGATGCGCGCAATGGCCTGCGGACGGCAGGACGCGCGGTTCATGCAGAAGATATGCGCGCCACGCTCCACCAGCTCACTGCCGCAGGCCGGGCAATGGGTGGGCCGGGTGATTTCCCGCTCCCCTGCTCCGGGCTCGCCCACGCGACCCATGATCTCGGGGATCACGTCATTGGAGCGTCGAATCCACACGGGTGCGTTGATCGCCACCCGCTTGCGCTGGATGTCTCCCCAGTTGTTGAGAGTCGCCTTGCGGACGGTCACGCCATAGAAATCGACGGGATCCAGATGCGCAAGGGGCGTCAGCTTGCCCGTGCGCCCCAACTCCCAGGTGACCTCACGCAGGGTGGTGGTGGTTTCCTCAGCCTCGAACTTATAGGCCACGGCCCAGCGCGGGAAGCGATCGGTATAGCCCATCTGCTCGCGCAGGGCGAAGTCACCCACCTTGACCAGAACGCCGTCAATGAGGAAGTCCAGCGTGGGACGGGCAGCCTCGATCTCGCGGATACAGGCAATCAGCTCCTCGCGGCTGCGGGGCCTGCCGAGGTATTCGCTGACCGGGAAGCCATTCTCCCGCAGGAAATCCAACATTCCGGGCTGGCTGTGATAGGGCGCATCCTCGATGGTGCCGATCTGGTAGAAGAACGCATCAAGCTGACGGGAGGCCGTGACCGCAGGATCAAGGTTGCGGATGGCGCCAGCTGCGGCGTTGCGGGCATTTTTGAGGGGCTCCCTGGCGGAAGCGTTGTACTTTTCCAGGGTGGACAGGCGCATGATGCACTCACCCTGCACCTCCAACACGCCCTTATAGGGGATCGTCAGCGGCACGGTGCGGATGGTACGCGCCTGTGGGAGGATTGCCTCGCCCGTCACGCCATTGCCGCGGGTGGCTGCCTGAACCAGTACGCCGTCGCGATAGGTCAGGTTGAGGGTCAAGCCGTCAAACTTGTACTCCACATAATATGCCAGATCGGTTTGTCCGGCCAGCTTCTCCGTGCGGCGAATCCAGTCCTCCAGCGCATCGATGGACTGCACCTTGTCCATCGACCAGAGGCGGGTCAGGTGTGTATGCTCCTCAAAGGCCGACATGACCTGCCCGCCCACGCGATGAGTCGGAGAATCAGGCAGCACGATGCCGGTCTGCTTCTCCAGGGCGGACAGCTCGTCGTAGAGCGCGTCCCAGTCCTTATCGGACATGATGGGCTCATCGCCGAAGTAGTATACCTGCGCCGCCTCGTTCAGGCAATCAATCAGGCTGCGCATGTGCATTTCATGCTCGGACATGTTAATCCTCCAGCTTGACAATGGGGACGACGGCCAGGGCGAATTCCTTTACGCCATAGGCCGTAAACTCGATCTTGATGCGGGCGGCGTTTCCGCTGCCGCTCACGGAGACCACACAGCCTTCGCCGAATTTCAGATGGCGCACGCGGTCACCGGGCTTATAAAGATTCTGCATGGCGCTGGCCGCCATGGTGCGGGCGGGCGAGGGCATGAAGCCCTTCGTCACGCCGGGGATGTTCAGACCACCGCCCACGCTCATGCCGGGACGGGGCGCTGCAGCCACGCTGCCGTAGCCACCCCGGCTGAGGCTGCTCTGGCGCGCGCCATAGCCGCCACGCTGACGGTTTTGAGGCATGCGGTTGCCAAAGACCTCGTTCATGCCGGCCAATTCGTCCTGCAGGAGACGCTGAGGAATCTCGTCCAGGAAGCGGCTGGGGGCATTGTGGTTCACCTGATTGTACAGCATGCGCTGGCTGGCGCGGGAAATGAAGAGCCGCTTTTGCGCGCGGGTGATGCCCACATAGCACAGACGGCGTTCCTCCTCCATGCGCCCGTCGTCCATCAGGCTGCGGGAGGACGGGAAGATGCCCTCCTCCAGGCCCGTCATGAATACGTTGGGGAACTCCAGACCCTTGGCGGAATGCAGGGTCATCAGCGTCACATAGCCGCGGTCGTTTTCGGCATTGTCCAGATCCGTGACCAGGGAGACGGTTTCGAGGTAGTCCTCCAGGGTGGGATTTTCGGTCGCCTTGGTATACTCCTCCACCGCGCCGAGGAATTCCTGGATGTTTTCGACTCTGCTGCGGGCCTCGTCCGTGTCTTCCTTTTTGTACTGCTCCAGAAGGCCTGTCTTTTCCACCAGCATGGAGACAAATTCGTTCACAGGCATGGCCTCCTTCATGGCCATGAGCATGGTCATGAGCATGAAGAAATCGGTCACGCACTTGCGAGGCCGGGCGGAGAGGCTCTGGGGAATATCGGACAGAGCGCTGTAAAGAGGCATGTCATTCTCATGCGCATGGGCGATGAGCTCCTGCACGGTGCTGTCGCCAATGGCGCGCTTGGGGACGTTGATGATGCGGCGCAGGCTGATGTCATCCGCCGGGTTGACGATCACGCGCAGGTAGGCCACGATATCGCGAACCTCCTTGCGGTCGTAGAACTTCTGCCCGCCAAAGACCTTATAGGGGATCGAAGCTCGCATGAGCATCTCTTCCAGCACGCGGCTCTGGGCGTTGGTGCGGTAGAGGATCGCCACGTTGCCATAGGGCTCCTGATGGCGGTTCATCTGGCGGATGCGGTCAGCAATCCAGGCAGCCTCCTCGCGCTCGTCACCCGCGCAGTACAGGCGGATGGGATCACCCTCGCCCATCTCCGTCCACAGGGCCTTTTCCTTGCGGCCTGCGTTGTGGGCGATCACCTGATTGGCCGCGTCAAGGATGTTGGCGGTGGAGCGGTAGTTCTGCTCCAGCTTGATGACCTTAGCGTCGGGATAGTCCTTCTCAAAATCGAGAATATTGCGGATATCCGCGCCGCGCCAGCCGTAGATGGACTGGTCGTCATCGCCCACGACGCACAGGTTGCGGCTCTCGTCGGTCAGGAGCTTGATCATCATGTACTGGGCGTAGTTGGTGTCCTGATACTCGTCCACCATGACGTAGCGGAAGCGCTTGCGGTAGCTCTCCAGCACAGGCGGATGATCCGCCAGCAATTCAAGGGTCTTGACCAGCAGATCGTCAAAATCAAGGGCGTTCATGGCCTTGAGGCGGGTCTCATATTCCAGGAAGACGCTATGGATCATCTGGCTGCGGTAGTCCTTATCGGACTGCTGGAACCACTCGTCCGGGCCCATGAGCTTGTTCTTGGCGTCGGAAATCTTCGCCTTGAGTTCACGGGGCGGAAGGAACTTGTCATCAATGTTCAGGCGCTTGAGGATCTCCTTGAGCACCGCACCCTGATCATCGTCATCATAAATCACGAAGGAACGGGTATAACCAAGCTTCTCGATATCTCGGCGCAGGATACGCGCACAGGTGGAGTGGAAGGTGGAGATCCATGCGTCCTCCGCAGCCTCGTCGCCCACCAATTGGGCGATGCGCTCCTTCATTTCCTTGGCAGCCTTGTTGGTGAAGGTCAGCGCCAGAATGTGATAGGCCGGCACGCCGTGATCCATCAGGTTCGCCACGCGGCAGGTCAGCGCGCGGGTCTTGCCGCTGCCTGCGCCCGCCAGGATCAAGACGGGGCCCTCCAGGGTTTCAGCAGCCAGACGCTGCTGGGGATTGAGCATACTAAGATCCATCCTGTTACCTCAAGCTTTCTAAGAATCGGGATCGAGGTTGTCCAATGGGATTCATTCAGGGAGCTCGCCCTGCTCCTGCATCGCATCCAGGACGCGGTTATAGCCATCCGCGCCATAGGTCAGCGCACGGTTGACGCGGCTGATGGTGGCAGAGGATGCACCGGTTTGACGGGCGATCTCCTGATAGGTCACATGATCGCGCAGGAGCACCGCGACCTCCAGCCGCTGCGCCATGCTTTTCACCTCCGCAATGGTACAGATGTCCTCGAAAAATCGATACGCATCCTCAACGGAGGTCAAACGCAAAACGGCCTTCATGAGCAGATCGGTCTGCTCGCTTTTCAGCTTTGGTTCAAACATGGCGGGGGGTGCTCCTTTCTCATACGATGGAGAGTGCATAGTTTCACACTTTATCATATGCATGTAGATATTATAGCACAGTTTTGATGGTTTGAACAGTTGTTTTCTGCATATTCTGCTTGACAAATCGGCATTTTGCATCTATACTCCTGCATGACAGCACAGGGTGCTGCGAGGATCGAATCAACTGCTCGCAGCACCCTTTTCTACTTTACGCACAGGGAGGATTTCGCTATGGCCCGCATGGAAGAGCTCTTTGGCATCAATGTATTTAACGACGCGGTGATGCAGAAGCGTCTGCCCAGAGAGACCTACAAGGCGCTGCACAAGACCATCGATGACGGCCGTCCGCTCAAGCCCGAGCTGGCCAGCGTGGTGGCCAACGCCATGAAGGACTGGGCCATCGAGCAGGGCGTGACCCACTACACCCACTGGTTCCAACCCATGAACGGCGTGACGGCCGAGAAGCATGACAGCTTCATCTCCCCCAGGGAGGGCGGCAGGATCATCCTGGAATTCAGCGGCAAGGAACTGGTGCATGGCGAGAGCGACGCCTCCTCCTTCCCCTCCGGCGGCCTGCGCGCGACCTTTGAAGCCCGCGGCTACACGGCGTGGGATCCCACCAGCTATGCCTTTATCAAGGACGGTGTGCTGTGCATCCCCACGGCCTTCTGCTCCTACGGCGGCGAGGCGTTGGACGCAAAGACGCCCCTGCTGCGCTCCATGGAGGCCCTCAACAAACAGGCCGTGCGCGTGCTGAAGCTCTTTGGGCGTGACGCGACCCATGTGACCTCCACCGTCGGCCCGGAGCAGGAGTACTTCCTCGTGGATCGCAAGCTCTACGACCAGCGCAAGGATCTGATCTTCACCGGGCGCACGCTCTTTGGCAACAAGCCTCCCAAGGGCCAGGAGATGGAGGATCACTACTCCGGCGCGATCAAGCCGCGGGTGAAGGCCTTCATGACCGAGCTGGACGAGGAGCTGTGGAAGCTGGGCGTGCTGGCCAAGACCGAGCACAACGAGGTTGCCCCGGCCCAGCATGAGATGGCCCCCATCTACTCCGTAACCACCATCGCCACCGATCACAACCAGCTGACGATGGAGATGATGAAGAAGGTTGCTCTGCGCCATGGCCTGGTGTGCCTGCTGCATGAGAAGCCCTTTGCAGGCGTGAACGGCTCGGGCAAGCACAACAACTGGTCGATGTCCACCAACACGGGCTACAACCTGCTCAACCCCGGCGATGACCCGGCCTCCTCCGCACAGTTCCTGCTGTTCCTCACGGCCATGATCAAGGCCGTCGATGTGCATGCGGATCTCCTGCGCATTTCGACCGCCTCCGCCGGCAACGATCACCGTCTGGGCGCCAACGAGGCTCCCCCGGCGATCATCTCGATGTTCCTGGGCGATGAGTTGACCGCCATCGTCAACAGCCTCATCTCCGAAACAGAGTATCACTCCGCCGCCCGGAAGGATCTGGAGATCGGCGTGACCGTGCTGCCCAAATTCCCCCAGGACAACACCGACCGCAACCGCACCTCCCCTTTCGCCTTCACGGGCAACAAATTTGAATTCCGCTCCCTGGGCGCATCCGCATCCATCGCGGATACCAACGTGGTGCTCAATACCATCGTTGCAGATGTGCTGATGGAGTTTGCCGATATTCTGGAAAAGTCGGAGGACTTCAAGGCGACGCTGCACAACCTGATTGTGAAAACCCTGCGCGAGCACAGCCGCATCATCTTCAACGGCAACGGCTACAGCGCCGAATGGCTGGAGGAGGCACAGCGCCGCGGACTGCCGAATTTCCCCAGCACGGTGGATGCGCTGCCCCACATGATGGATCAGAAGAACCTCGACCTGTTCGCGCGTCATGGCATCTTCAATCAGGTTGAGCTGCGCTCCCGGTATGAGATTACACTGGAAAGCTACACCAAGATCGTCAACATTGAGGCGGAAACCTGCCTGATGATGGCGGAGCGGCAGATTTTCCCGGCCTGTGCGAAGTTTGCGGGCGAAATGGGCCGCATCGTCAAGGACGTGAAGGCCTGCGGCGTCGAACCCGTGGCGGAGATGAAGCTGCTGCAGAAGGTCACCCAGCGCAACGCGATCCTCTTCGAAGCCATCGACAAGCTGCGCGAGGCCATCCGCAGCGCCCTCCATACCCCCGACGCCCTGGCCAACGCCCGCTACGAGCACGATGTGGTCATTCCCGCCATGGAGGCCGTCCGTACCGTAGCCGATGACCTGGAAACGCTGGTGGGCAAGGAGTTCTGGCCCTTCCCGACGTATGATGATCTGCTGTTCAATGTATAACCCCCCAGAGAGGCGGAATTCCACCGCCTCCCTTTTATTGTATTCTTTTTGTCCTAATTTCCGTCCAGTATTGACATTCCCCGCGCAAGGGGCTAAACTCGTAGATGTAGAGTGCAGACAGGTATTCATCTGCACGGTAGTATTGAAGGAGGTTTCCCCTATGAAGAAGATGCTTTCTCTCGTTCTGGCACTGTGCATGGTGCTGTGCTGCGGCGCTGCCATGGCTGAGGACAAGGTCTACGAGATCGGCGTTCTGCAGCTGGTGCAGCATGAGGCGCTTGACCAGGCTACCCAGGGCTTTGTTGACGCCTTGACCGAAAAGCTCGGCGACAAGGTCAAATTCGACATCAAGAATGCTGCCGGCGATACCGGTAACTGCAACTCCATCGCCACCACCTTCGATTCCAACGAGGTTGACCTGATCATGGCCAACGCCACGCCCGCCCTGCAGGCCGCGATGAATGCCACCGGCACCATCCCGATCCTGGGCACCTCCGTGACCGACTATGCCACCGCTCTGGGCGTGACCGAGGGCTGGACCGGCGTGACCGGCCTGAACGTCTCCGGCACTTCCGACCTGGCGCCCCTGGATGGCCAGGCTGCGATGATCAAGGAGCTCTTCCCCGAGGCGAAGAAGGTCGCCCTGCTGTACTGCTCCGCCGAACCCAACTCCGTCTATCAGGTCACCGTGATCGCCGAGCACCTTAAGGCGCTGGGCTATGAGACCGAGGAGTTCTCCTTCGCCGATTCCAACGACGTTGCTTCCGTCTCCCAGGCCGCTGCTGACAATGCGGACGTGATCTACATCCCCACCGATAACACCGCTGCTTCCTACAAAGAGACCATCGCCAACGTGGTCATCCCCGCGAAGGTTCCCGTTGTGGCCGGCGAATCCGGCATCTGCTCCGGCTGTGGCGTTGCTACCCTGTCCATCAGCTACTACGACCTGGGCTATGCCACTGGTCTGATGGCCTACGACGTGCTGGTGAACGGCGCTGACATCTCCACCATGCCGATCCAGAGCGCGCCCAACTTCACCAAGATGTACAACGCTGCCAACGTTGCTGAACTCGGCCTGACCATGCCTGCTGATTACCTGCCCATCGAGTAATCCCCCTGGCAGATCGCCTGATTGCAAAGCATGAGCGCGCAACGCCATGAAAGTGCTCCTTTCATGGCGTTGCTTTTTAGCACAGGGTCTGCTATACTTTAGATATCATCCCGCGCAAGGAGGTTCCCCACCTTGGAGATCATCAACTACTTTGCCGAGCTTGCCGGAAGCCTGCCCAAGCTCCTCAATCAGATCCCCGGCGCTGCCGCCCAGGGGCTTATCTGGGGTATCATGGCCATCGGCGTTTACATCACCTACCGCATTCTTGACGTGGCTGATCTGACGGTGGATGGCTCCATCGCCACCGGCGGCGCTGTGGCTGCGATGCTCATCATCAACGGCTGGAGCTTCTGGTCTGCGATGTGCGTGGCCTTCCTGTTCGGCATGCTGGCCGGTCTTGTGACGGGCATCTTCCACACAAGCATGGGCATCCCGGCCATTCTGTCGGGCATTCTGACCCAGCTGGCGCTGTATTCCATCAATCTGCGCATCATGCTGGGCAAGGCCAACACAGCGGTCAGTGTCAACAAGTATGAGATGCTGGTCAGCTCCCGTTATGTCCGCGAGTTGTCACTGGAAAATCCCATGTTCCCGCTGATCATCATCACCGTGCTGCTGGTGATCGTGATGTACTGGTTCTTCGGCACGGAGTACGGCTCCTCCCTCCGGGCGACCGGCTCCAACCAGGCCATGTCCCGGGCGCAGGGCATCAACACGGAGTCCAACAAGGTCTTTGGCCTCATGCTGTCCAACGGCATCGTGTCCTTCTCCGGCGCGTTGCTGACCCAGTATCAGGGCTATGCGGACGTCAACATGGGCCGCGGCGCCATCGTTATCGGCCTGGCGGCAGTCATCATCGGCGAGGTCGTATTCGGCAAGCTCAAGCCCATGCGCGGCATCGCGGGCAAGCTGCTGGCAGTCTCCATGGGTGCAATCATTTACTACCTCGTCATTCAGGTCGTCATTTGGATGGGCCTGAACACCAATGACCTGAAGATGCTCACGGCGCTGGTGGTGGCAATGTTCCTGGCATTCCCTCACTGGAAAGCCAAGCTCGCCGCCCGCAAGGCCGCTAAGGAAGGAGGCAGCGTTCGTGCTTAAGATCAATCACATCGCCAAGACCTTCAATCCCGGCACCATCACCGAAAAGAAGGCGCTGATCGACGTTGATCTCCACCTGCAAAGCGGCGATTTCGTGACCGTCATCGGCGGCAACGGCGCGGGCAAGTCCACCACGCTGAACGCGGTTGCCGGCACGTTCCTGGTGGATAAGGGCACCATCGCGATCGATGGCGTGAACGTGACCCGCCTGCCGGAATACAAGCGTGCGAAGTTCCTTGGCCGCGTATTCCAGGATCCCATGACAGGTACGGCAGCTACCATGACTATTGAGGAGAACCTCGCCCTCGCTTACCGCCGCGGTCAACCCCGCACGCTCAAATGGGGTATCACTTCCTGGGAGCGCAAGCAGTACCGCGAAGCGCTGGCCATGCTGGAGCTGGGGCTGGAGGATCGGATGACCAGCAAGGTCGGATTGCTCTCCGGCGGCCAGCGTCAGGCGCTGACACTGCTGATGGCAACGCTGCAAAAGCCCAAGCTCCTCCTGCTGGACGAGCACACGGCTGCCCTGGATCCCAAGACCGCCGAAAAGGTGCTCTCCCTCACCCGCAAGCTCATTGCGGAAAACAACCTCACCGCCATGATGGTTACCCATAACATGAAGGACGCGCTGCATTACGGCAACCGTACCATCATGATGCACGAGGGCAGGATCATCATCGACATCGACCGGGAGACGAAGGCCCGCCTCACGGTGGAGGATCTGCTCAAGATGTTCAAGACGGCTTCCGGCAGCGGTATCGTCAATGACCGCATGCTGCTGAGCTGATATCACCACAAAAAATCGCCCCGCATCAGTTTAAACGCTGATGCGGGGCGATGCTGTTTCAGCAGTGTTGACGGTACCATTCGTAATCGTAGCCGTAGTCGGGTTCGCCGCTGACGCTCTTCACGGTGAAGCGCACCACGGCGTTCTCGCACAGGGTGATAGCGGCTTTGCCATCGGCGATTTCCGCCGTTTCGCAAAGGGGCTGACTGGCCTGACGCAGGAAGCGCAGCTGGGCATCGGTCAGGCTGGCGGGCTCGCCCATGTCGTGCCAGGCCTTGAGGGGATTGCACACGACCTCATCGACGGTCTCAGTGGTCAGCACGCCCTTGCCGGCCATGGGCAGGGACAGGGTGATTTTGACCTGCTCCCGGCCTTCACGGCAGAGGTTCCAGGCCACGCCCTCGTAGGAGCCATCCTCCTTGCGGACGATGACGGTATGCTCGTCCCGGTAGACGGCATCGCCCTTCAGACCGCTAAAATAGGCGAACGTCCATAGGGTCGGCTTGGCGATGAGGCCGTTGGCGATCATTCCGAAGCCGCCATGGAACAGGCGCGGCGGCACACCCTGCTCCTCAAACACATCGCCGAAGGTCCAGTAGGAGTAGGATGCCGCGACGTCTCCCAGACGCGCCAGCAGGCCCGCGATGTAGGCAGCGTTGAGGTTCGTATCATGGATGGGGCAAAAGGGATTGTAGGAGGTGTTGAACTCCGTGATGTGCATCTCCATGCCCCTGTATTCGGGGAAGCTGTCGATGATCTGGCGGGTTGCGGTCATCTCCTCCACAAGGGAATCCACAGAGCGCATGGTATGATAGAGGTAGCGCCCCTGATGGATGGGTGATTCGCCCATGTAGGCATGGCGGGTGACGAAATCCAGCGGGAGCTTTTCGTCCCGACAGAAGTTCAGGAAATTGCGCACCCAGTCCAGCGAGGTGGAGCCGCCGCAAATGGCGGGGCCGCCCACGCGCATGCGCGGCAGCACCTCCTTCACCGCCAGGACAGAGGTCTTGTAGAGCTGGTGGTACTTTTCCTCGTCGGCATTCTCCCAGAAACCGGGGAGGTTGGGCTCGTTCCATACCTCGCAGGGCCAGGTGGAGACCTCCTCCGCGCCATAGCGCTCTGCCAGATGGCGCAGTGTGGCCTTTACCATGTCCGCCCACTTTTCATGGTCGACAGGCGGGGTGGTATTACCCTTCCAGTAGAAGATGGTCTGGGTGCCGCTGGCCATCCTCTCCGGCATAAAGCCCAGCTCAATGAAGGGCTTGAGCCCCTGCGCGTAGTAATCGTCCATCACCCGGTCCAGGTAGGTGAAGTTGTAGCTCACCCGCTCGCTGCCCTGCGCATCCGTATAGGGCTGATAGATGGCCATGTCGTCGCAGAACAGGCCATGGCCGCGGATATGCTTGAAATGGCACAGCTCCTGCGCCATGCGGAGCTGATCCTGATATTCCTTGTGGAGCGCAAGCCCCATGCGGCCCGTACCGACACAAAAGGCTGCATTGTTGGTGAAATCCGCCCGACTGTCCGCGGTAACGGCGATGCTTACGTGCTTCATGGTAGATCATCCTTTCTGGCTTTGTCAGATTTGAGCCTTGGCCCAGTCGAAAACGAGAATTTGTCCGTCGGTGACATTGGCCTGACGGGTATCGATGTGCTCATTGCCGCCGATTTTCACTGGCTGCGCTGCACGGAGAACATCATCGGTAAGGTTGTTGACGAAAGCGTCGAACATGGCGCGAGGGTACAGTTCAAGCTGATGAGAGCAGAGAACATGGGTGAAGTCCAGACCTTGCAGCTTGCGCACGTTCTCGCGATACGCCTGCACACCCAGCGCCGCCTCGAAGAACAGCCACGTGCAGGGGTTCCAGTCATCGCCCGTGATCAGCAGGCGATGCTGGGGCAGATAGAGCACGCAGGAGCCTGGCGTATGCCCGGGACAGGCAATCAACTGCACCAGCATGCCGCCAAGATCAAGCGTTGAGGGCTGCACCGCCCGGGGGTAGTGGAACTCCCCTGCCATAAAATCGGCTTGTGCAACATCAAGGCCCTTGCTCAGCGCCTGCCGGAGGACGGCCTGTCGCTTCTCCTGGCTGGTAAAGCGCGGGAACTCTTCCATATCCGCCTCCAGCATGAGCACGGAGTCCTGTGGAAACCAGCGCGCCCCCAGCACATGATCGTGGTGGTTATGGGTCAGCAGCACCGTGACAGGCTTGGCGATCAGCGTCTTGACAAAGGCCGCCACATTCTCCGTTCCATAACCCGTATCCACCAGCAGCGCAGCATTTTCGCCCTCGATGAGGGTCATGCACACGCCCATAGCGTCGCGGATGTGCGTCACGCCCGGCAGCACGCGATTCAGTTCAAACGCCATGTGCATCTCTCCTTTGATGCGTTTTCCTGCCTTCATTGTTCGACATGTGACCGGATGAATCCTTGTGCGATAATCAGCGTTTCTTGCCTCATTATTCGCATTTCTTGCCCGATCATGAAAACGTGCTTGTTTGAGGCTGCCTGTCATGGTATAATGATGGCACAGATTATACAACAGGAGGTTCCTGTATCATGCGTGATCAGCACCTTTACTGGCTTCCCTTCCTGACAAACGACGTTCCTGCCATGCTCACCTCGCCCGTTCAGGTGGCGCGCTACGAATTGGATCAGGCCATTCCCCTGCTCTGCCCCGGACTGCGGGTCATCCTCGCGCCGGATTATGCGCAGGATGAATCCTTCACCGTGAAGAAGGACGGTCATGGCGTGACCATCTCCGGTGGCGAGCGCGGCATCCTCTACGGCACCTACCGGCTGCTCATGGCGCTTAGTGCGGGCGAGAAGATTCCCAAGGTGAACGCTCAGCAGCCCCAATACGCCCTGCGCATGATCAACTGCTGGGACAATGCCGATGGTGATATCGAACGTGGCTACTCCGGGCGCAGCCTGTTCTTTGAGGGCGGCAAGTTTGATTACGAGCCCGCCCGCCTGCGCCAGCTGGGACGGATGATGGCCTCCGTCGGGCTGAATGTGCTGTGCATCAACAACGTGAACGTCCGCAACCCTGCGCACCGCCTTATCGAGGACTGGCTGCCGGAGCTGGCGAAGGTGGCAGCGATCTTCCGCCCCTTCGGCGTGAAGCTGATGGTGTCCATCGATTACGCCCAACCCATGCGTCACGGCATCACAACCGCCGATCCCCTTGATCCCCAGGTGCAATCGTGGTGGAACCATCAGTGCGAGCTCGTCTACAAGGCTATTCCTGATCTGGCAGGCTTCCTTGTCAAGGCGGACAGCGAGCACCGGCCAGGTCCCTTCACCTACGGACGCAACCATGCCGAGGGCGCCAATATGCTCGCCCGGGCGCTCAAGCCCCACGGCGGCAAGCTGGTCTGGCGCTGCTTCGTGTACAACTGCCAGCAGGATTGGCGCGACCAGGTGACGGACCGTCCCATGGCGGCCTACCAGCACTATGTCTACCTGGACGGACAGTTTGAGGACAATGTCATCCTGCAGGTCAAAAACGGCCCCTTCGACTTCCAGGTACGGGAGCCCGTCTCCCCGACCCTGCTTGCCATGCCCAGGACGAACCTCGCCATCGAATGGCAGCTGGCCCAGGAATACACCGGCCATCAGATCGACATCTACGCCATGATGGGCATGTGGCAGGAGGTCATGGCCGATCTCGGCAGCGACACGGTGATGGCCATGGCGGCTGTCTCGAACCTGGGCAATGACGACTGCATCACCGGACACCCCTTCGCAGCGGTGAACTTCTTCGGCTACGGCCTTCTGGCCTGGAATCCGGACGAGGCTGACCCGGAGGCCATCGCCCGCACCTGGGCAAAGCTCACCTACCATTTCGGCAAGGCGGATGAAGACGCGCTGGTGAACATCCTGTTGGAAAGCCGCGGTGCGTATGAGAAGTACACGGCGCCTCTGGGCATCTGCTGGATGGTCACGCCCCACCTGCACTATGGCCCCAGCCCCGATGGCTACGAGTATCAGTCCTGGGGCACCTACCACCGGGCAAACCGCGACGCAGTGGGCATTGACCGCACAGCCAATGGCACGGGCTACGCCGAGCAGTATCCGGCGCACCTGCGCGACCGCTATTCGAATCTGGACACCTGCCCGGATGAGCTGAAGCTGTGGTTTCACCGCCTGCGCTATGATTACGTCATGGCGGATGGCAGGACGCTGATTCAGCGCATCTATGACGATCACTTTGAGGGCTACGAGTGGGTTGAGGCCACGGAGCAGAAGCTTGCGGCACTCCCCCTGCCCGAGGCGCACCGCAAGCTGGTGATGGATCGCATCGTCCGCCAGAAGAAGAATGCCCGCGAGTGGCGCGATGTTGTGAACAGCTTCTTCTATCGCTTCTCCGGCGTGGAGGACACCAAGGGCAGACCGCTGTATCTGTAATGACGCAATACATCAAAACCGTCCTGTTCCGAAATGGAGCAGGACGGTTCTGTTTAATGGTTATTCGCTTTTGTGCGCTTCGTAAGCGTCTTCAGCTTTTCCCACAGCTTTTTGATCAAATTGAAAGCGATCGGGTTTGCGATGGGGCCCATACCACTTACCTCCGCAGAATTCTCATCAGGCGCGGCTCCACACAGCGCCATCCTTGCTGTCCTTGACAACCACGCCCATAGCGGCCAGCTCGTCGCGGATGCGGTCGGATTCAGCCCAGTTCTTTGCCTTGCGGGCCTCGTAGCGGGCCGTCAGGAGGGCGGTCACCTTGGCGGCTTCCTCCTCGGAGGCATCCGCGGGGCCGGCGATGGTGTATTCACCGCTGCCGGCAGGCTTGGCTGTGGCAGTCGCATTGGCGGCGCGCACCTTCGCAGCGGCCTCCACCAGGCCAAGGGACAGCACGCGGTCAAAGTCACCCAGCAGGTAGAGCTTGGTCACGCTGTCCAGATCACGGGCCTTAAGCACATCGTAGACGCTGGTGATGGCCAGGGAGGTGTTCAGGTCGTTGGTCAGTGCCTTGAGGAATTTCTCCTGATAGGGCTTGGCGGCCTCCAGGTTGGGCTGCTTGCTATCGTCGGGCTTGAGGGCGGCAACGCGGTTCACCAGCTTCGAGTAGGTACCGGCGGCGTTGTCGAGGTTCTCCCAGGAGAAAACGAGGTTCTGGCGGTAGTGGCTCTGCAGGCAGAAGAGGCGGTAGGCCAAGGGATTGTAGCCCTTCTCCTCCAGCAGGGAGACAGTCAGGAACTCGCCCTTGGACTTGGACATCTTTCCGCCTGCGGTGTTCAGATGGTGCACATGGAACCAGGTGGAGCACCACTCATGGCCCAGATAGGCCTCGGACTGATCGATCTCGTTGGTGTGGTGCGGGAAGGCATTGTCGATGCCGCCGCAGTGCAGGTCAAGGTACTCGCCCAGGTGCTTCTTGGAGATGCAGGAGCACTCAATGTGCCAGCCCGGATAGCCCACGCCCCAGGGGGAATCCCACTTCAGCGCCTGATCCTCAAACTTCGACTTGGTGAACCAGAGCACGAAGTCCGCCTTGTTGCGCTTGTTGTCATCAGCTTCCACGTCATCGCGCACGCCCACAGCGAGGTCTTCCTCATCGTGATCGTTGAAGACGTAGTACTTGTTCAGCTTGGAGGTATCAAAGTAGATGTTGCCGCCTGCAAGGTAGGCATAACCCTTCTCCAGGAGCTTCTCGATCATATCAATGTACTCGTCGATGCAGTTGGTGGCAGGCTCCACCACATCGGGCGTCTTAATGTTGAGCTTCCGGCAGTCGGCAAAGAACGCATCGGTGTAGAACTGGGCAATCTGCATGACCGTCTTGTTCTCACGTTTGGCGCCCTTGAGCATCTTATCCTCGCCCGTGTCGGCGTCGGAGGCCAGATGTCCTACGTCGGTGATGTTCATGACGCGCTTGACGTTGTAGCCCTCATAGCGCAGGGCCTTCTCCAGCACATCCTCCATGATGTAGGAGCGCAGATTACCGATGTGGGCAAAATGGTACACCGTGGGGCCGCAGGTGTACATACTCACATCGTTGCCAAAACGGGGTTTGAAGGTTTCCTTCTGATGGGTCAGGGAGTTATAGAGCTGCATATCGATCATCCTTTCCAAGGCACATTACATTTCGCTGAACCGGAAGCTGTAGAAGTCAAATTGACAGCCGGGCAGGAACACGAAGGTCACCGTACACACGCCCGGGAGCACATCCACCTCGAAGGTCTGGGTGGATGCACCCGTCCCCTTGAACTGCGCAAGGCTGGTCAGGGTTTCGCCGTCTTCGCTGGTAAAGCGGATGGTGATGGGGTTTTCCGCAAGGGGGGTAGCGCCGCTGATGGTCAGCGCAGCCCGGGTCGTCTTGCCAAAGTCCATGTTCTCATAGTTGAGGGACACATTGTTGCCGATGTCCATCACGCCCGCCTCGGTGCGCCTGAAGCTGTCGCCGTAGACAGAATCCGCCTCCAGGGAGGACAGCTCCAGCCAGGCGCGACTCTGCCGGGTGAAGGAGAAGCCCTTCAGGTGAATCTTATCCTTCATGGTGATGCACAGGGTGTGCATGCCCACAAGGCGACGCGGGAGCTTGTAGGTCTCCGGCTGATAGACGTTCCAGCGGCTGGGCTTTTGATAGGGCAGCACAGCGATGATCTCGCCGCCATCGCGAGGATCGCCATCCCAGAGGGTCACATCATAATGCTTGCTGTCCAGGGCGAAGATGGGCAGGTCAATTTCATCCGAGCCCACAGGGCCAAAGTCGATGTTCCTGTAGCCCGCCATGCTCTCCTCGCCCCGGGCGAAGGACACGCCCTGCTCATTGCCGTTGCCGAGTTCGCCGTAGCTCAGGTCGTACAATCCGCCGGTGATGAAGCCGTAGGGATCCAGATTCGGCTGGCCCATGCCGGTGATGGTGACCTCCTGCTGGCTGATGATACGCGGATGATCATAGCCGTTATTGCAGCAGGCGCGCAGATAGACCACGCCATCGCCCAGGGCCGTGAAGGTCACGGTATCGCCCTCCACGATACAGGACGCGCAGGGGCTTTCAATGCCCTTGGCGTTGGTGATGCGGAAACTGACGGGCTGGGACATCGCGTTGGCAGGCAGCGTCACCACCCGGAAGGTCATGGAGGGATGCGAGGGATTCAGCTGCTTCTCGCCATCGGGGATCAGGGCAATGCGTCGCACGGGCGTTTCATCCGGCATGGGATAGTCGGTGCACAGCGGCACGCTGCAGCCGCGACCCTCCGTCACGGCTGCGGCCTTGACGGGAATATGAAGCGTGGCCGCTTCTTTGCCGGGAGAGGTCACCTCGATGTGCATCACGCCCTCCTCCACTGCCTGACCGACGATGGCCAGGAGCTTGCCGGAGAAGAGGCGGCGCGTGGTGGTCTTGTAGCCGTCCCGATCGGTGGAATCGCCGTTGTCAAGGCCCAGCAGCCTGCCGGCGCCCGTCACGCGCACATGGACGCGGTCGATGGCGTTTTCAACAGGATTGCCCTGCTCGTCCTGCATGGCGATGGTGATGAAGGTCATGTCCTCGCCGTCGGCAAGGATCATGTCATCCTCGGCTGTGAGAACGATGCGGCGGCTGTCGCCGGGCGTGCGCTGGACATCCTCGGCGATGACATGACCCTGAGCATCGTAGGCCTTCACGCGGAGCTCGCCGGGTGTAAAAGGCACCTGCCAGGTGGGACGGCAGTGCTCCCAGTCCGTGCGGCTGACCTTCTTTTCACCGAGGGACTCGCCATTGAGGAACAGCTCCGCATGGTCGCCATTGGTCATCACGGCCACATCGATGATCTGGCCGGGGTTCCAGTCCCAATAGACGCCGATGTGCGCCATGGGCTCATCGTTCCACAGGGACTTGTACAGATACCAGTAATCCTTGGGGAACACGGCGGTATCCATCATGCCGAAATAGGAGGAGCGGGTATGATAGGGCGTGGGTTCGCCGATGTAATCGATGCCCGTCCAGAGATACTGCCCCAGAGAATAGGGGGTGTTCAGGTCATCGACGATGCACTTGCGCATATCCCTGGTGCCCCAGGAGGTGGTGCTGTTGCCCAGGGAAGAGCACTGGAGATCATCGTCCGAAAGGATGGAGGCACTCATGGGGAAGCGGTAGATGCCGCGGCTGGAGACCGCCGAGGCCGTCTCACTACCGTAGATGACCCATTCGGGATGCTCTGCATGGTGCTTCTCGTAGATCTTCTCGCCATAGTTATAGCCCACAACCTCCACAAAGCGGGCGCACTTCTGCGCACCCTCCCATGGCATGTAATTGCTGCCGATGGTTGTGGCGCCATTACCCCTGGGATCGTGCTTGCGGACGCTGTCATGCAGCATGCGGGTTACCTGCATGGCCTGCTCGGGATGATTGTGGGTGTCGCCGATCTCATTGCCGATTGACCACATCAGGAGCGAGGGATGATTGCGGTCACGGCGCACCCAGGAGGCCACATCCTGTGCCACATCCGCATCGAAGAAGCGCGCATAGTCGTAGGTGGTTTTGGGATGCTGCCACATATCAAAGGCCTCATCCACCACGAGGATGCCCAGCTCATCGCACAGATCCATCACCTGCCGGGCAGGGGGATTGTGACTGGTGCGCAGGCTGTTCACGCCCATCTCACGCATGGCCAGCAGCTGGCGGCGCATTGCCTTGACATGGAACGCACTGCCCAGCGCACCCAAATCATGATGCAGGCATACGCCATGGAGCTTCACATGCCTGCCATTGACCCACAATCCGCGATCCGTGGTGAATTCATAGCTGCGGAAGCCCACGTTCTCGCGGATAACCTGCTCGCCCAGGGTGGTTTCCAGCGTGTAGCAGTAAGGGGCATCAACATTCCAGAGCACCGGCGCAGGGACATTCACAGAGGCCGCTGCACGGTTGCCCACGGGCTGCGCGTTCATCTCGCAGATCACCTTGCCCTGATCAAGCAGACGGTGATGGATGGGCGCGCATTCGCCCTCGCCTGTCAGCTCCGTTTCGACGCTCAGTGTCCAGACGCCATCCTGAAGAACGGTGGTGACATAGGTGCCGTCCAGAGCGATATGGCGCAAAGGCAGCACATGCAGCGTCACATCGCGGTAGATGCCCGCGCCGGAATACCAGCGGCTGTTGGGGCTCTGGTGGCGGATGTGCACATGCAGGGTGTTTTCGCCTGCATGGAGGCGGCCCGTCAGCACGGCGTCAAAGGCCGTGTAGCCATAATGGTGCGTGCAGATTACCTCGCCATTGAGCAGCACATCACAGTCCATATACACGCCGTCAAAGCGGAGGATGACGTCCTTGTCAAGCCAGCTCTGCGGCACTTCCAGCGTCCGGCGGTACCAGCCGTCCGCGTCCTCGTAGAGGTTGTTTTCCTGAGCAATGAGGAAATCGTGGGGCAGATCAACCTTTGTCCAGACAGCGGCTGCTGCCTGAGAAAGGCTGCTGCCGTTGGCGAGCTTGGCGAAGCTCCATTGGTCGTTGAACAGGCGCTCCATACTTGTGTCCTCCGTAAAGATACGTATTCAGTTGTTTATTCGCGAAGAAGGACCTGAATCCCTGCCGGCAGATGCGTGAATACAGGAAAAAGGCAATCTGCGCAGGCAGACTTTCGGTCTGTTTTTACGCGATAGACCGCGTGTCGGTTTTGCTTTTTTCTGACAGACCACACGTCGGTTTTACACATCAAATAATGCCTGTAACTGATCGATGGGTATTTGACATCCATGCGCGATTGGGATACAATATGAATAAGAATTCCGTGACAAACGAAAGGAGACTGATTGACGATGAAGCTGACGTTCCTTGGCGCCAATCACGAGGTTACCGGCAGCCGCACGCTCATCGAATGGCGTGACGGCCGTTATGCGCTGGTGGACTGTGGTATGGAGCAGGGCCAGAATGAGTATGAAAATGCGGATATGCCCGTTGCTGCCAGCGCCATTGAGTATGTCTTTGTGACCCATGCGCACATCGACCACACCGGCATGCTGCCCAGGCTCTATCGCGAGGGCTTCCGCGGCAAGGTGTACGCCACCAAGGAGACCACCAACCTGTGCACCATCATGCTGGCGGATAGCGCTCATATTCAGATGTCCGACGCAGAATATCAGACCCGCAAGAACAAGCGCAAGGGCCTGCCCCCCGTGGAGCCCGCCTATGACCTGGAGGACGTGAACAATCTCCTGCGCAACTTCCGTCCCTGTGGCTACAACGAGCCCATCCGCGTGGATGACGGCCTGACGGTGTCCTTCTCCGATATCGGGCATCTGATGGGCAGCGCGGCCATCTCTCTGTGGCTGGATGACGGCAAGACGCAGAAGAAGATCGTCTTCTCCGGTGACGTGGGCAACCTCAACCAGCCCATCCTGAACGATCCCCAGCTGGTGAAGGAGGCCGACTATGTGGTGGTGGAATCCACCTACGGCAACCGCGAGCATGCAGCCCGCGTCGATCCTACGCCTGCGATGGTGGATGTCATCCAGCGCACCCTTGACCGCGGCGGCAATGTGATCATCCCCTCCTTTGCCGTGGGCCGCACCCAGGAGATGCTCTACATCATCCGCGATATCAAGATGCGCGGCCTGGTGCATGGGCACGACGGCTTCAAGGTCTATGTGGACTCCCCCCTTGCCAATGAGGCCACAGCCGTGTTCCTGCAGTGCGATACGGACTGCCTCGATCCCGCTGCCCGCGCGGTAATGGCCGCTGGCGAAAACCCCATCGCCTTTGACGGCCTTGAAACCGTGGTCACGGCGGATGAATCCAAGAAGCTCAACGCCAATCCCGAGCCCTGCGTGATCATTTCCGCCAGCGGCATGTGCGATGCAGGCCGTGTGCGCCATCACCTCAAGCATAACCTGTGGCGCGCTGAATCGACGGTGCTCTTTGTGGGTTATCAGTCCAACGGCACCCTGGGCCGCAAGCTGCAGGAAGGCGAAAAGGAAGTCAAGGTGCTGGGCGAGGAAATCGCGGTGGCGTGCGAAATCGCGACCCTCCAGGGCGTCAGCGGACATGCGGACAAGAACGGCCTGCTGCGCTGGATGGATGGCTTCAATCCCGCTCCCCCGCAGATCTTCGTCAATCATGGCGATCACGATCAGGCAACCGCCTTTGTGGATACCCTGCGCCAGCGCTACGGCGTGAAGGTGGAC
Organism: Clostridia bacterium; assembly: GCA_017481825.1. Taxonomy (GTDB): domain Bacteria; phylum Bacillota; class Clostridia; order Christensenellales; family Aristaeellaceae; genus UBA11524. The sequence goes on along the minus strand of JAFUOR010000113.1, from coordinate 17,901 downwards.
TGCCCCTGGTCGGGCAGCGAGTTCGATCTGGCCAGCGGCCAGTGGCTCTACGAGGCCCAGCCCGTGCGATACCGCAAATCCGCGCAGGCCCAGTCCACCGGTGCAAAGCAACAGAACAAGGAATACAACAATCTGCTCAGCGCCATCGGCCGCCTGGAAAGCGCCGCGAAAGGCTGCAAGAGCATGGCCAACGGCGAACTGCGTAAGCTCACCGAACAGGTTGAGCAAATCATCCGCGATATTCGCGCATAAAGGATCAGGAGGCATACCATGCAGCCAGTGATTGGCATTACCCCCAACCTTATCGATGACGAGGCTTCCATTCAGATCCGGCGCACCAACACGGAGGCCGTTGCCGCTGCCGGCGGGCTGCCCGTGATCCTGCCGGTAACCGGCGATGACCGTCTGATTGACGAGTACGTGCTCATGTGCGACGGCATTTTGCTCTCCGGCGGCGCAGATATCGATCCCATGCGCTTTGGTCAGCCGCAGCGATGGGAAAACGGCCCCATCCATCCCCTGCGGGATGAATTTGAGCTCAAGCTCTGCAAGGCAGTCCTAACCCACCCTGAGAAGCCCGTGCTTGGCATCTGCCGCGGCTTCCAGGTGATGAACGTAGCCCTGGGCGGCACGCTGCATCAGGATCTGCAAAGCGCCCTGCCCGGGCAGACCATCGCCCACCGTCAGAAACAGCCCGGCAAGTATCCCTCCCATCCCGTGAGCATTGTCAAAAACACGGCGATGCACCGGATTCTCGGCAGCACGCAGGTGATGGTAAATTCCCTCCACCATCAGGCCCTCCACCGGATGGGCGAAGGCTTTGCGGTCACCGCAACGGCCTCTGACGGCATTGTGGAGGCAGCGGAGTTGACAGGGCATCCCTTCTTCCTGGGCGTGCAGTGGCATCCGGAGATACTCTTCCCCACCATGCCCGAGCAGCTGCGGCTGTTTGAGGCCTTTGTGAACGCCGCCAAATAGATAATGCAAAAGCAGCATCCGTTTGATCGCGGATGCTGCTTTCAGGTTATCAGGCTTAGGCAAAGGACGCCTTATTCTTCAAAACATAGGCATGGTTGAGTGCTTCCAAATCGTCCTCATAGTCATAAAATGCATTATCGCATTCCTCAAGGATGGCGTCGATTTCATCGCTTTCCAGCTCATCCAGCATTTCGCATCGTTCATCCCGATCTGTCGGCAGTTCTTTGCCAAAAGCCGCCAAAGCCCTCCGGCTGATTTCGGCGGTCTTCAGTGCACCGATCTCCGTCAGGGCAGAAATCAGCTCGCCGCAGAAATCACCGCTGGCGTTGTAAAAAAACTGCGAGAAGCCGCCGTTATTCACTTCCATCTCCAGGGATTGCGTGATGTAAAAAACACGTTCAGGCGCACTCAACGCCTCCATCGCATCGCCATATGCACACTTTTCCGCCACATAGTCGCTCAAAGCGATGATAAGACCATTGACATCTGAGATTTCCCAAATTTCAGTTAATGTCATTGCTGCGCCCTCCTGGAATCAGTATCCGCCATCAAAGAGATGCTGCTCTTTTACGCGCTTGGCACATTGGCGTTAATCTCCTCGACGATGCGGACGACCTCGATGTCGCCGTCTGCGAGCATCTCCCAGATACAGCCATCCTCCTCGTTGGGCCGGTTCTGCCAGTAGCCCTCCGCCTTTTCGAGGTTCGCCTTTTTATCCGGTGTGCCGTCGAAACAGTTGCAGGCGTTGCCCACAAATATCCGCCCGGTGATCTTCAATTCCACAATGGCGTAGGTCGGGCGGCCGATCCGCGCGAAGAATTCGCCCCAGCGGCGGGATTCCTCCAGCTCACGGCTGACGTACAGGCAGGCCATGCGGGACGGATACTGCGGATACTTCTCCCGGCGGACTTCCTCCATGGCGAGCTCCCGCAGCGCCACGTCCAGGTGGTGCTCCAGGGGCAGCGGGTAGTTGTCGGGATGGGCGTACACATCCGCGGCTGTATCCGCCAGGGCCATGACTCGGCTGTACACGCCGCTGTGGTGGTTTTCGTCAAAGATGATGTGCTGACCGACAGTCATGGGGCGGTCAGTCACAACGTGGTAGGCGGTGATCGGTTCCATTTTGTCCCTCCATCAAGTAAAGCGAGGAGATGGTCACCCCTTGTGTCAACAGTCAATAAATTTTCTGAACTCCGGCAGGATGCCGATGCCATCCGGATAGTGGGCGGCAAACTGCGGCACCGCATGGCTGGGGAACGAATTGCCCTCGATGAAGGTGGGGCCGTCCGCCGTGATGGCCACGTCCCAGGCCACAAAGCGCATCTGAGGCACCTTCCTGGCCGCCTCCAGGCACATGGCCTTTGCCTCCTCCCAATAAGGGATGGTAAAGCCGATGATATCCGTGCCGGTGATGGGATGCCGGGTGTAGGTATTGCCTGCCTTGTCCGCACCCACAGTGAGGAGCTTGCCGCTCTCCAGATCGATGCGGGCCGCCATGCCGCCGCAATCGACATTATCCATGACCTTGCCGTTGCCGATGCGCAGGAAGCCATAGACGATGCCCTCCGCCTTATCACCCAGCAGCGTCGCGATGCGGCAGGTGTTGACGGACATGGGGCACATGCGGGCCATCTCCGGATGCTGAACGACGATCTCCTCCAGAATGCCGATTTCCTTGTCCTTCAGCAGCTGCAGGAAGGCTGCAGGGCCCGCCGCCCAGTCCTCAGGCGTGAACTTGAGGATGCCCTGACCGCTGGAGCCCTCCAGGGGCTTGCCGATCAGACAGGGCAGCGTCATCATATCCGCAACGCTTTCCACCGTCGTGCTGTCATTGATGAGCAGCCACTTGCGCGGAATCCATTCCTTGAACAGCTCGTTGAACTGGGTCTTGTCATCGAAGAAATGCCAGTAGGCCTTGTCATTCATGCGGCGGACGATATCGTTGGAGATGCCGCGGGTGATGACGGTGCGGCGCTGGGCATCGTCGAGCTTGTACATCTGGGCGATCTTGTAATCAACATAGCCCGCGTTGTACTTCACGGCGCAATGGAGCATATCGGACAGAAGCCAAATACGACTCTTGCCGGAGCGCTCCTTGAGCAGCGCGGTGGTCTTCCACATGGCCTGCCAGTCCATCCGGACAAGGCGCTTGAAAAAATACGAAAGACGGCTCATAATCGAACGACCTTTCTTATGTTTTTACAACTATCACGCGCATTCAGCCAAACCGAAGGCGCATAACTCAATCGCCAAAAGGGTGTCGAGATGCTCGAAGACCCTTCGCAGTATCCAGGGACAGTGTCCCTGGCGGGTGCAGGGCAGAACCCTGCTCAAACATTGAAGCGGAACAGCGTGATATCGCCGTCCTTCATGACGTACTCCTTGCCTTCGGAGCGCACGAGGCCCTTCTCCTTGCAAGCAGCCATGGAGCCCAGCTCCACCAGGGTATCATAGGGCACGATCTCAGCACGGATGAAGCCACGCTCAAAGTCGGTGTGGATCTTACCGGCAGCCTGGGGGGCCTTGGTGCCCTGCTTGATCGTCCAGGCACGGCACTCGTCCTCACCAGCGGTCAGGAAGGAGATCAGGCCCAGCAGACGGTAGCAGGCCGTGATGAGGCGGTCAAGGCCGCTCTGGCCGATGCCGAGCCCCTCAAGGAACTCCGCCTTCTCCTCAGCGTCCATCTGAGCGATTTCCTCCTCAATGGCGGCGGAAATCACCAGCATCTCAGCGTTCTCGCTCTTGGCGATGGCGTCCACCTTATCGAGGCCGGGAATATCGGCGGGATCCGCGCCCAGGTCATCCTCGGCGATGTTAGCAGCGTAGATCACGGGCTTGGTGGTCAGCAGGAACCAGCTCTCCACCAGCTCCTTCTCTTCCTCGTCCATCTCGCAGGTACGGGCAGGCTTGCCCATTTCAAGATGCGCGTAGAGCTTCTCCGCCAGATCAACCTCCGCACCAGCCTTCTTGTCGCCGCCGCGGAAGTTCTTGATGGCCTTGTCCTTGCGGCGCTGCACGGTCTCCATGTCCGCAAAGATCAATTCGAGGTTGATCGTCTCGATATCGCGGGCGGGGTTGATGGAGCCATCCACATGGATGATGTTCTCATCCTCAAAGCAGCGCACGACATGCACAATTGCGTCCACCTCGCGGATGTGGCTCAGGAACTTGTTGCCCAGGCCCTCACCATGGGACGCGCCCTTCACCAGGCCTGCGATATCCACGAATTCGATGGTGGTGGGGGTGATCTTCTTGGGGTGGTACATCTCGCCCAGCACATCCAGACGGCTGTCGGGAACCATCACCACGCCGGTGTTGGGCTCAATCGTGCAAAAGGGGTAGTTGGCGGCCTGCGCGCCCGCCTTGGTGATCGCATTGAAAAGGGTGCTCTTGCCGACATTCGGCAGACCCACGACGCCAAGCTTCATATGTTCTTAGTCTCCTTCGGTGTTGTTATGGACAATCCCTATTATTATAAACGCAATGGCGGAAAAAAGCAATCGTTACAGGAAAAATCGCAGGAGGGGGTGCAAAAGGCTCCCCTTTTGCTGGGTGATCGAGACCGCTGCAGGAAGAACCTCATCCGACCGCGCTTACACTCGTCCACCTTCCCCTGAGGGGAAAGCTTTGCAAGCGCGCTACCAGAGGCTCCCCCCTTTTTTTCACCCCATCGTCCCCCGCCACTTGCAATTTCACCGGAAATCGGCTATGATATAAGTTGAATTTATATGCCCTCCCGCAGGGCTTACGGAGGCTACGACATTGTCTGACAGACTTTCCAAGATCCGCAATTTCTGCATCATTGCGCACATCGACCATGGCAAGAGCACCCTGGCCGACCGCATCCTGGAGCTGACCGGCGTTTTCCAGAAGCGCGAAATGACCGAGCAGATTCTTGACTCCATGGAGCTGGAGCGTGAGCGCGGCATTACCATCAAGAGCAAGGCCGTCAACATGAGCTACAAGGCCAAGGACGGCGAAACCTATACCCTGAACCTCATCGACACTCCCGGCCACGTGGACTTCACCTACGAGGTCAGCCGTGCGCTGGCAGCCTGCGAAGGCGCTCTGCTGGTGGTGGACGCCACCCAGGGCATCGAGGCCCAGACGTTGGCCAACGTGTACATGGCGCTGGACGCCGACCTGGAAATCATCCCCGTGATCAACAAGATCGACCTGCCCAGCGCGCAGCCCGAGGTCGTGCGGGAGGAGATTGAAGACGTGATCGGTCTGGACGCCTCCTATGCGCCCTGCGTATCCGCCAAGACAGGCCTCAACATCGAGGATGTGCTGGAGGCTGTGGTGAACTATGTCCCGACCCCCACGGGGGATGAGAACGCTCCCTTGCAGGCGCTGATCTTCGATGCGTTCTATGACAACTACCGCGGTGCGATCTGTTTCGTCCGCGTGAAGGAGGGCACCCTCAAGGCCGGTATGCGCATGCGCCTGATGGCCACCGGCGGCGAATTCGATATCGTCGAGGTCGGCACCTTCAACCCCGGCTATCAGCCCTGCGCCGAGCTCAAGCCCGGCGACGTCGGCTATGTGGCCGCCTCCATCAAGGATGTGCGCGAAACCCGCGTGGGCGATACGATTACTGACGCCGCCCGTCCGGCAGACGAGCCCCTGCCCGGTTACCGTCAGGTGACGCCCATGGTGTACTGCGGCGTCTATCCGGCCGATGGCGCGGACTACCCTGCCCTCAAGGACGCGCTGGAGAAGCTGCGCATGAACGACGCCTCCCTCTCCTTTGAGCCTGAGACTTCCGTGGCGCTGGGCTACGGCTTCCGCTGCGGCTTCCTGGGCCTTCTGCACATGGACATCATCACCACCCGCCTGGAGCGCGAGTGGGATTTGAACCTGGTGACCACCGCTCCCAGCGTAATCTATCGCGTCACCAAGACCGACGGCACGGTGATCAATATCGACAATCCCTCCAATCTGCCCCCCATCGGCGAGATCGCCCAGATGGAGGAGCCCTTCGTCCATGCAACGATCTACACGCCCCAGGACGCCGTCGGCGCGATCATGGATCTGTGCCAGGACAAGCGCGGCATCTTCCTGGATATGCAGTATGAGGGCAGCCGCATCAAGCTCAACTACGAGCTGCCGCTCAATGAAATCATCTTTGAATTCTTCGATCAAATCAAGAGCCGCAGCCGCGGCTACGCCTCCTTCGACTACGAGCTGAAGGATTACCGCGTCAGCGATCTGGTGAAGCTGGACATCCTGCTCAACGGCGATATCTGCGACGCCTTCTCCATCATCGTGCACCGCGACAAGGCCTATGGACGCGGCCGCAACATCGCCGAGAAACTCAAGGACGTGATCCCCCGCCAGATGTTCGAAATTCCGATCCAGGCAGCCATCGGCGGCAAGGTCATCGCCCGAGAGACTGTCAAAGCCATGCGCAAAGACGTGCTTGCCAAGTGCTACGGCGGCGATATCACCCGAAAGAAGAAGCTGCTGGAGAAGCAGAAGGAAGGCAAGAAGCGCATGCGCCAGTTCGGTACCGTGCAGGTGCCCAGCGAGGCCTTCCTGGCCGTGCTCAAAATGGACGCAGACTGACGGAGGCGCCTCATGGGCATTTACAGACGTGCATCCCACCGCGCGAAGCCTTCCCTGCCATGGCCCGCCCATGACCTTCCGCTGAACGCCCCATCCTCCTTCATCACCCGTGCGATGGTCAGGGGCGTTTTCCGCAAGGATACGGCGGATCGCCGCAGCATCACCGCATGCTTCACGGGGCACCGAATCATCGCCAAAGACGATCTTCCCCTGATCGAAACGCGCCTTGATGTGCTGCTGGAGGAGCTTTACTGCAAAGGGTACCGTGATTTCATCAGCGGCGCTGCGCTGGGCTTTGACATTCTCGCTGCGGAGCATGTGCTGCATCTGAAAAGCCGCCACAGCGATGTGCGGCTGATCCTGGCCATCCCCTGCGCCGATCAGACCGCCCGGTGGCACCGCGTTGACTGCATGCACTATGAACGGCTGCTCTTTGCCTGCGATGATATCCGCGTGCTGGCAAAGGCCTATTACGACGGCTGCATGCAGGTTCGCAATCAGTTCATGGTGGACAGCAGCTCAATGTGCATTTGCTATTTGAAGCATTTCAGAGGCGGCACCCTTGCCACAGTGAAATATGCAGTGCAGCAGGATATCCCCGTGCTCAACGTGCTCATCGATGACAAAAGCGCCGTCCCCTCTGCTGCGATTCATGCAGATTGATCAGCTCTCCGCCTTTTCTCCGGCTTCGCCCGTTTCCTTATGCAGCATCTGCTCATGCTCCTCCTCCACCTTGATCTCCCAGTGGAGCAGCATGGTCAGCACGCCGCGCAGGGCAATGATCGCACCCAGAATCAGCAGCTCCGTCCACTCGCGCACAATCACCGTGCGCAGGACCTCTCCGCCCAGTTTGAACTCCAGCGCCAGAGCGATGCCCTGCGCCAGTTCCAGGCGGAGATGTTCATTTTTGCGAAAATAGCTGATGAATCCCTTGCCTGCCGTGATGATGATCACAGCGATGCCCGCCAGCTCCGCCAGGACGATGCCCAGCTGTGCCGCATACTGGACGATGCTTTCAAGAACATGCACGATGACTTCCATGAGCCTATTCCTCCTGTGTGTTTGCCATCATTGTACGCGAATCAGCCGCTTTGGGCTACCTCTATTTTGCAGGTGATCGAATGGAACTATACGTTCACATCCCCTATTGCCGCCAGAAATGCCGCTATTGCGACTTTGCATCCTATGCCGGACGCGAGGCGACCATGGCCAGGTACGTGGAGGCGGTGCTGTCGGAAGCCGCATCCCTTCCCTGTGATACGTGGCTAACCACGGCCTTCCTCGGCGGAGGCACGCCATCCCTGCTGCCTCCAGCGCTGCTGGAACGGCTGCTGCAGGGGCTCCAGGCACAGTACAGCTTCACTCCGGGCATGGAATTCACCAGCGAGGCCAATCCCGGCACGCTGACGGAGGACTGGCTGCGCGCTGCCACGGGCAGCGGCGTAAACCGCCTGTCCATGGGCATGCAAGCCTTCCAGCCGGAGCTGCTGCGGACGCTGGGGCGCATCCATACCCATGATCAGGTGGTGGATTCCGTTCGGATGGCCCGCCGGGCAGGCATCGGCAATCTCAGCCTTGACCTGATGTTCGGTCTCCCTGGACAAACGCCCGCCATGTGGCGCGAAACCCTGTATGCAGCCCTGGCGCTGGAGCCCCAGCACCTCTCCTGCTACGGGCTGATCCCCGAGGAGGGCACGCCCCTGAAGATCGATCTTGACGCAGGCCGCCTCAGCCTTCCCGACGAGGACGACGAGCGCCGCATGTATGACGACACGCTGGATATCCTCGCCCGCCACGGCTTTGTGCAGTATGAGATCAGCAATTTCGCCCTGCCGGGATATGCCTGTCAGCACAACATCGGCTACTGGCGGCAAGCGCCTTACATCGGACTGGGGGCGTCGGCTGCGTCCATGCAGCCCCGGGAGCGGGACGAGCTGCGGACGTCGAACCCGCCGGATATCATGGCATACATTGATATGACAGAGCGCGCTGACTGGGCGCAGCGGGAGCAGACCACCGTCAGCGCAAAGGACGCGCGCTTTGAGACGCTGATGCTCGGCCTGCGCATGACAGAGGGCGTCTGCGAATCTGCGTTTGAACAGATGCATGGCGTGGCACTCCAAATGCTGTGCGGCAAGGTGCTGCATGGGTTCAAAGCACGAGGGCTGCTGGATCACCAGGATGGCTGGTGGCGGCTGACCCGCCGCGGGATGGACGTACAAAACGCCATTCTTGTGGAGCTTCTTGAAGAAATGGAAAAGGACTGTCCGGACGATTGAGCCGGGCAGTCCTTGCTTTGTATTTACCTGCTTTCCGCCGCCTTGCGGTATGCCTCGTCGTAGAGCCAGTTCTGGCTGCTCAGGGCAGGCTTGGCGCCGGGATAGCGGCGGATGTAGCTGCCATCAGGCTGCTGGTCGCGGGCCTGGACGTTATCGCGCCACATCACATCAAACATGTGCTCGATGCGCGCCTTGCTCTCCTGAGCCAGGATGGGCGTGGCAACCTCCACGCGGCGCAGGGTGTTGCGGGTCATCCAGTCCGCAGAGGCGATATAGTAGCGGGCGTCCTCGCCGTCACCAAAGATGTAGATGCGGCTGTGCTCCAGAAAGCGACCCACAATGCTGATGATACGGATGTTCTCCGTCAGCCCTGCAACGCCGCCGCGCAGGCAGCAGATGCCGCGCACGATCATATCGATCTGCACACCGGCCTGGCTGGCTTCGATCAGCTTGTCGATGAGAGTCTTGTCCGTGAGGCTGTTGAGCTTCACGCGGATGTGTCCCTTGCCACCCTGCTGGGCCTTGAGGATTTCGCCGTTGATCATGTCGATGAGCTTATCCTGCAGGCAGTGAGGCGCAACCAGGAGCGTCTGCATATGATCGACGGTCTCGCCCAGAATCAGCGCCTGGAAGACCTGCAGCGCCTCCTCGCCGATGGCGCGGTTGGCGGTGATGTAGCTCAGATCGGTATAGAGGCGGCTGGTCTTCTCGTTGTAGTTGCCAGTGCCGATCTGGGTGATGTACTGGATGCCCTCCGGCGTTTTGCGGGTGATGAGGCAGAGCTTGGAGTGCACCTTCATCTTTTCCACGCCATAGATGACATGGCACCCTGCGCGCTCCAGGCGGCGGCTCCACTCGATGTTGTTCTCCTCATCAAATCGGGCCTTGAGCTCCACCAGAACATCCACCTGCTTGCCGTTTTCGGCAGCCTCCACCAGCGCCTCCACCACCTTTGAATCCCGGGCCAGACGGTAGAGCGTCATGCGGATGGACACCACCTGCGGATCGCGGGCGGCCTCGCTGAGCATGCGCAGGAAGGGACGGATGGACTGGTAGGGATAGTGGAGCAGCACGTCCTTCTTGGCGATCTGATCCATCACCGGGCGCTGATCGACGATATCCGGCGTATCCTGCGGGTGACGGGGCGCATAGAAGAGCTCCGCATGACTGCGCAGGGTATCCATGATGCCGTAGAGGAAGCTGATGTCCAGGGGCGTGTCGTATTCGTAGACGCGATCAAGGCTCAGACGCAGCTGGGCGCAGAGGCGCTCCACCACATCCTGATCGATGGCGCGGGACAGCTCCAGACGGACCGGACAGAGCTTCTGGCGCAGGCGGACGACCTCCGCCATATGGTCGCGGTAATTGAGGTCCTCATCGTAGACGCTGTCCGCATCGATATCGGCGCTGCGGGTGATGCGTGCCAGGGTCTTGCTGGCCACACGATAGCCCGGGAAGAGCACGGGCAGATAGTGCAGAATCAGCTCCTCGGCCAGCATGTAGCAGCCGGTGCGATCCGGCACCGCGATCAGGCGCGGGAACACGCCCGTGCCGCAGGGCACGATGCCGATCTTCTGCTTCTTGTCCGCCTTGGTGGAGAGCACCGCCACGGCGTAGATATCCTTGTTCTTCAAAAAGGGGAAGGTCTGCTTCTTGCCCACGATGTAGGTGGAGAGCAGCGGCAGAAACTCCCGCTTGAACATTTCGCCCAGGTACTGCTCGGATTCCGCGCTGATGGAGCGGAAATCGACGATGCTGATGCCCTGCTCGCGCAGCTTCTCCAGCAGGGCGGCATAGGTGCGGTCACGGCGATGGCACAGCTCACGGATGCGGGTAAGGGCCGCATCAAGCTGCTCGCCGGGGGTCATGTTGGTCTTGTTCTCGCGGGCTTCCTTGTCCAGCAGCATCTGATCATGGAGGCTGCCGATACGCACCATGAAGAACTCGTCAAGGTTGCTCTGGAAGATGGACAGGAAGGACAGTCGCTCACACAGCGGCACACGCTCATCCTCCGCCTCCTCCAGGACGCGCTCATTGAACCGCAGCCACGACCGCTCGCGGTTTTCCAGACAGGTCAGTTCATTCTCCATACCTGTTTCCTTCCTTTCAAGGGGTATATCAGTTCAACGCCACCTGGGCAAGCTTATCACGGTAATGCTCCAGGGCGACGGCTTCCACGGCCTGACGCTCCGTTTGCAGCGATGTTTCCTCCCGCAGCTGCTTCATGCACCGGGCTGCTTCCTCCAACAGGCGCACATCGCCGTCCAGGAGGAAATCGGCCATCATTTCGCCGGACTGGCGCGTACCCATCAGGTCGCCGGGGCCGCGCAGCTCCAGGTCTTTTTGGGCAACAAGGAAGCCATCGTTCGTCTGGGAGAGGATTTTCAGCCGCTCGTTCTCCTCCGCCAGCAGGAAGCACCAGGATTCGGCGCTGCCGCGTCCGACGCGTCCTCGCAGCTGGTGCAGCTGACTCAGGCCATAGCGCTCGGCGTTCTCAATGATCATCACGCTGGCGTTGGGGACGTTCACACCCACCTCGATCACGGTGGTGGAAACCAGCACATCGATCTCCCCGGCGGAAAAATTCGACAGCACGGCGGCTTTTTCCTCCGCATTCTGCGCACCCCAGGTGAGGCCCACCCGCAATCCGTGCAGCACGCCGCTGACAAGGTCGTCGTAGGTTGCCTGCGCGCTGCGGACGTCCTCAAGCATCTCGCTGTCCTCCACCAAGGGGCAGACGACATAGCCCTGCCTGCCTTTGCCGACCTCACTGCGCAGGAAGCCATACATAGCTTCCCGCTTTTCCTCCGGAACGATGCGGGTCTTGACAGGCGTGCGGCCCGGCGGCAGCTCATCGACGATGGACACGTCCAGGTCGCCGTAGAGGATCAGCGCGAGCGTACGTGGAATGGGCGTGGCGGACATGACCAGCACATGGGGCGCCTTTTCATCATGTGCACCCTTCTCCTGCAGGGTCGAGCGCTGGCGCACGCCGAAGCGGTGCTGCTCATCCGTCACCACAAGGCCGAGGTTCTCGTACTTGACGCCCTCGCTGATGAGGGCATGGGTGCCAAAGACGGCCTGCCATGTACCATCGGCGCAGGCGGCGTGGGCCGCACGCTTTTCGCGCACCTTCATCGAGCCGATGAGAAGCCCGCAGCTGATTCCCATGGGCTCCAGCAGGGCCTTGGCAGATTCATAGTGCTGGCGTGCCAGAATCTCCGTGGGGGCCATCATGGCGGCCTGGAAGCCTGCCTTGCACACCATGGAGATCGCGCCAAAGGCCAGCGCGGTCTTGCCGCAGCCCACATCACCCTGAATGAGCCGGCTCATGGCGCGGCTCCGGCGCAGGTCAGAGGCGACCTCCTCCAGCACACGCCGCTGGGCGCCGGTGGGCGGAAAGGGCATCTGCTGCCAGAACTGCTCCGTCGCATGCTCCGGCAGCGGGACGGCCACGCCATCTTCCCTGTGATGGCGCATCAGCCCAAGGGCGGCCTGATACATCAGCATCTGTTCAAAGGCGAGACGGCGGCGTGCCATGCGCAGATTCTCCACATTGGCCGGGAAATGCGCCTGGCGCAGGGCGAAGTTGAGCTCGCACAGCCCGTGGCGGAGACGCAGCGACGGGGGCAGCGTCTCCGGGCAGCAGTCGTCCACCTGCATAAGCGCCTGCTCCATCATCGTGCGGAAGGACTTCGCAGGCATGCTCTTCATCGCCCGATACACCGGCTGGATGGAGGGCTCGGTGACCCGCTGGGCATTTTGCAATGCACGGCGGCCATTCTTGACCGATATGCGCCCAAAGAGCATGACCGACTGCCCCACCGGCAGCTGCTGCATCACCCAGGGCTGGTTGTACCAGACCAGGGGCAGCTTGCCGGAATCATCATGGATGGAGGCGGTCACGCGGGTCAGACCGTTGAAGCGGCTGATTTTGGGCTTATCCGGCACCACACCCATAACGAGGACTTCCCCGCCCTGACAGGCAGCGCAGGGGGTGATCTTCGTGCGGTCCTCATAGCGAACGGGCAGGCAGTAAAGCAAATCGCGCAGTGAGGTGATGCCCACTGCGCGAAGGGATTCCATTCGTGCAGGGCCAACGCCCCGCATTTCAGAAAGCTCCATATTACTCCACAGAGATCAGGTAGTAGTACAGCGGCTGGCCGCCCATGAGGCAGTCCACGTCGCAGTTGGGATAGGCCTCGCCGATCTCGGCAGTGATGGCCTCAGCGTCCTCCTTGGAGGTATCCGCGCCATAGTACACGGTGATGAGTTCTGCCTCGTCATCAACGATGGCCTTCATCATCTCCATCACCACGTCATGCACGGAATTGCCGGAATACTCAATCTGGCCGTTGTGCATGCCGATAATGTCATCCTTGTGAATCTGCACGCCGTTGTACTCGCTGTCGCGCACGGCATAGGTCACGGTGCCGGTCTTGACGTGGTTGGCAGCCTCGGTCATGCGCTGGGCATTCTCCGCGCCGGAAATGTCCGCCTGGAAGGCCACCGCCGCAGCGATGCCCATGGCAACATTCTTGGTAGGAATGACATGCACTTCCTTTTCCGCCAACTCAGCCGCCTGATTGGCCGCGAAGATCACGTTGCCGTTGTTCGGGAAGACGAACACACACTTGGCATTCACGGCATTGATGGCGCTGAGGATGTCATCCACGGAGGGGTTCATGGTCTGGCCGCCCTCGACGATATGATCGACGGTCAGATCGCGGAAGATGTTGGAGAAGCCCTCGCCCAGGGACACTGCCACCATGCCGTAGTCCTTCGCAGGCTCGGCAGGCGCTGCGGGCGCCTCAGCAGCAGGAGCGCTCTCGCCCTCCAGCTTGCGCTTCATGTCCAGCATGTTGTCGATCTTCAGATTCACCAGTTCGCCCAGTTCAAGGCCGTACTCGATGGCATTGCCGGGGTTGTTGGTGTGCACATGCACCTTCGTCTCCGTCATGTCGCCGGTGACCTGCACGCGGTCGCCAATGCGGTTGAGACGGCGGCGGAAGGAATCGACGTCGCCCTCGGTGCAGTCTTCACGGAAGTTCACGATGGAGAACTCCGTACAGTAGACATTGTGGATCTCGCCCGAGAGGTCATGAATGTCCTCCTCGGTCACCACGCTGTCACCCGCCAGCAGAGCCGCGGGGTCGGCGATCTCCTCGCCGCGCAGAACAGCCGCATAGCCGTTGTAGATCAGCAGCAATCCGCGTCCGCCGGAATCGACCACGCCGGCAGCCTTCAGCGGGGGCAGCATCTCGGGCGTCTTGCGCAGGATGGCCTCACCGCTGGTGAGCATGACGTTGATCAGTCCGTCGTAATCATCGGGATTTTGCTCAACGTACTTGAGCGCATCCTCCGCGATGACGCGGGCAACGGTCAGAATGGTGCCCTCCTTGGGCTTCATGACCGCCTTGTAGGCCTTGTCCGCACCAGCCTTGAGGGCCTGGGCAAACTGCACGGGGGTGATCTTGTCCACACCCTTGAGGGCCGTGGCAAAGCCGCGCAGGAGCTGGGAGGTGATGACGCCGGAGTTGCCGCGGGCGCCCTTGAGTGCACCCTTGGACACGGCAGCCGCCGCCTCATCGGCGCGCAGATACTCCTTCGCGTTCACCTCACGGGTGGCGCTCTGCATGGTCAGGGACATATTCGTACCGGTATCGCCGTCAGGCACCGGAAAAACGTTCAGGGCATCGACAGCTTCGCGGTTCTTTTCCAGCAAAGCGGCACCGGCGACTACCATGTCGCGCAGCAGGAGCCCGTCAATAGTCTTATGCTGAATCAAAGGTATTCCTCCGTTCTCGGCCAGGCAGTGATGAAGCCTGACGCTCTATCTGTCCGGCCTCAGACGCGAATGCCTTCCACCGAGATATTCACCTTGCGCACCTTCACACCGGTCATGCTTTCCAGCTTGTAGCGCACCGTATCGACGATCGTCTTGCAGACCTCCGCGATGGAGATGCCGTACTCCACGATGATGAACAGATCAACATCGAGCATATCGCCCACGTTGCGAATCTGAACGCCCTTGGAGAGATTCTCGCGGCCGAGCCACTCGACAATGCCATCCTTGGCGCGCTTGGAGGACATGGCCACAATGCCGTAGCACTCCAGCGCCGCATAGCCGACGACCTTGAGCATGACGTCTTCCGTGATGAAGATCGTGCCGATATCGTTCTTGATCTTGCATTCCATGGTTGCTTTAACCTCCTTGTGCCAGAGGGCTGGCCTGCATCCTGGCTGCGGCATGCGGCCTTCCCGGTACAAGCCTTTCTTTCCCATGACAAAGATACCCATAGTCAGGGTCATTATGTAGTATACAGGATTTTGGCGTTTTTAGCAAGGCTTTTTTTGTTTGAATTGTAAAGGAATTGTCAACATTCCCATTTTGTGTTTTGTGGCATTGTCACGACCTTTTCACAAATGTGATTTTCTCGCTTGACAAGCGCGCCGATCCTGACTATAATGCATTCATCAGGGCAATGAGGAGACGAGTAGCCAGAGTGATGCCTGATCTTCAGAGAGCTTCCGGTCGCTGCGAGGAAGCGGTCAGCACGAATTGGTGAAGTACAGCTCCGAGTCATCTTCTGAACGCTTGCGCCAGTAGGAAGCATCCGGTGCGCCGGTTACAGCGCGGGAGGAATGTCAGTTCCTCGCTGAGGGCTGCGATGCAGCTAAATGGAAGTGGTACCGTGATTGACCATCACCTTCCCCGGATACGTCCGAGGAAGGTTTTTCTATTTTGTTGACAAAAGGAGGCTATCTGTATGACCCTTGATACCCTGCAGTTTGCCCACCGGTTTGACAGCGTCTCCGGCAGTGCCATCCGTGAAATTTTCAAGCTGATCGCCAAGCCGGGCATGATCTCCTTTGCAGGCGGCAACCCGGCCAAATCCGCCTTGCCGGATGAATTATGTGCGCAGGTCGCAAAGGAGGTGCTGCAAAGGGATGGTAAGGCCATCCTGCAGTATGGCGCCACGGAGGGCTATGCTCCCCTGCTGGAAAGCCTGCACGCCTATGCGGAGGATGCCCTCGGCTGCCCGATCGACACGGTGCTGCCTGTGACCGGCTCCACCCAAGCGATGGACTTGCTCTGTAAGGCCCTGATCGATCCCGGCGATGTGATTCTGGTGGAGAACCCCACCTTCCTGGGCAACATGCAGTGCATGAAGCTCTATCAGGCGAAGCTCGTCCCGGTGGAGAGCGATGAAAACGGCATCCTCATCGACAAGCTGGAGGAAGCCATCATCAAGCATCACCCGAAGCTGCTCTACACCATCCCGACCTTCCAGAACCCCACGGGCAAGACCCTTGCCGCTGACCGCAGGGCGCCCATCGCGGAGCTGGCCGCCAAGTACGGCGTGGTCGTTGCGGAGGATGATCCCTACCGTGATCTGCGGTATGCGGGCACTCCCCTGCCCTCCATCAAGTCCTATGACAGGGATGGCTGGGTGGTGTTCCTGGGCTCCTTTTCGAAGATTATCTCCCCCGGCCTGCGCGTTGGCTTCATGGCGGGCGACAGCCGCATCCTGCGCAAATGCACGGTGGGCAAGCAGTCCACAGATGTGCATACATCCAACCTGACCCAGGCGATCGTCGATCAGTTCCTGCGACGCGACCTGCTGCCGGAGCACATCCGCAGCATCTGCGCCTCCTACAAGGAGCAGCTGGATGCGATGCTGGAGGAGCTGGCCTCCTTCCCGGAGGGCACCACCTACACCAAGCCCGAGGGCGGTCTCTTCATCTGGGTCGAGCTGCCGGAGCATCTCAACGCGCTGGACATGCTGCAAACCTGCGTGGCGCGGGGCGTGGCCTATGTGCCCGGCACCCACTTCTTCGCCGAGGGCGGACATCACAACACCCTGCGGCTGAATTTCTCCAATTCTACCGTGGAACAGATCCATCAAGGCATGGCCGTCATTCGCGACGTGATCGCGGAGGCGTCAAAATAAACATTAGCTCACATATCATAAAGGAGGAACTACCCCATGCATATTCTTGACGTACTGAAGGAGCGCGGCTTCATCGCGCAAATCACCTTCGAGGATGAACTGTACAAGCAGCTGGAAGAGCCCACCACCTTCTATGTCGGCTTCGACCCCACTGCTGATTCCCTGCACATCGGCCATTACATTCCGATCATGGCCATGGCCCATATGCAGAAGGCCGGTCATAAACCCATCGCGCTGAGGGGCGGCGGCACCGCGATGATCGGCGACCCCAGTGGTAAGACCGACATGCGCAAGATGATGACCGTCGAGACCATCGACCAGAACGTGGAGTGCATCAAAAAGCAGATGAGCCGTTTCCTGGATTTCTCCGAGGGCCAGGCGATCATCGTCAACAACGGCGACTGGCTGCGTCACCTGAACTTCATCGAGTTCATGCGCGACATCGGCTCCATGTTCTCCGTCAACACCATGCTGCGCGCTGATTGCTACCGCGCCCGCATGGAGAGTGAGAACGGCCTCTCCTTCCTGGAATTCACCTATATGCTCATGCAGTCTTATGACTTCCTTGAGCTTTTCAAGCGCTACGGCTGCCGTTTGCAGATGGGCGGCAACGACCAGTGGAGCAACATGCTCGGCGGCGCGGATCTCATCCGCCGCAAGGAGCGCGAGAGCGCCTTCGCCTGCACCTTCCAGCTGCTGCTCACCCATGACGGCCGCAAGATGGGCAAAACCGAAAAGGGCGCGCTCTGGCTCGATCCCGCGAAGACCAGCCCGTACGACTTCTACCAGTACTGGCGCAACGTCGACGACAGCGACGTGGAAAAGTGCCTCGGCCTGCTCACGTTCCTGCCGATGGACGAGGTTCGCCGTCTCGGCGCGCTGGAAGGCAGCGCCATCAACGAGGCCAAAAAAGTGCTTGCTTACGAAGTTACCAAGCTCGTTCACGGCGAAGAGGAAGCCATCAAGGCGCAGGAAGCTGCTGCGGCGCTCTTCGGCGGCGCGGGCATGGGCGGCTCCATCCCGACCACCGAGATCACCCGCGAGCAGCTCGCCGCCGATGCGCGCGTGACCACGCTGCTGGCGATGTCCAAGATCGCAGCGTCCAATTCCGCTGCGCGCCG
>JAFUOR010000112.1 GCA_017481825.1 Clostridia bacterium | reverse complement strand
TCTGCCGATCTGTATGTGAACGGCAAGCACCTCAAGCACCACGACGGCGGCTATTCCACCTGGCGCGTGGACATCACCGACGCTATGGGCGATCAGAACACCATCACCATCGCTGTGGACAACGCTGCCAACGACACCGTGTATCCCCAGGTGGCGGACTTCACCTTCTACGGCGGACTGTATCGCGATGTGAACCTGATCTGCGTTCCTGCGTCCCACTTTGACCTGGAGTATTACGGCGCGCCCGGCATCGCCGTGACCCCGGTCGTCGATGGCAAGAACGCCACGGTGAAGACCGACGTGTACCTCAAGGACGCTAAGGAAGGCCAGACCCTGCGCTACACCGTGACGGCGGCCTGCGGCTGCGTGATCAGCCAGACCGTCAAGCCTGCGTGCGAGACCTCCAACGAGATCGTGATCGAGGATGTGCACCTCTGGCATGGCCGCAAGGATCCCTACCTGTACAGCACCACCGTCGAGCTGCTGGACGGCGATACTGTGCTGGACGCCGTGAGCACCCGTTTTGGCTGCCGCACGTTCAAGATTGATCCTGACAACGGCTTCATCCTCAACGGCGAAGAGTATCCCCTGCGCGGTGTGAGCCGCCACCAGGACCGCTGGGGCATCGGCAACGCGCTGCTGCCCGAGCATCATGAGGAAGACATCGGCTACATCATGGAGCTGGGTGCAACGACCATCCGTCTGGCCCACTACCAGCACGATCAGTACTTCTACGATCTGTGCGATGAGAAGGGTCTGGTCATCTGGGCGGAGATCCCCTACATCTCCCAGCACATGCCCGGCGGCCGCGAGAACACCATCTCCCAGATGAAGGAGCTGGTATACCAGAATTACAACCATGCCTCCATTGTGGTGTGGGGCCTGTCCAACGAGATCACCATGAAGGGCGCTGAGGATCCCGACCTTATCGAGAATCACCGCATCCTCAACGATCTGGTTCACGAACTGGACAAGACCCGTCTGACCACCATCGCGGCGGTGTCCATGTGCGATATGAACGCACCCTACATCTCCATCCCGGATGTGGTTTCCTACAACCACTACTTCGGCTGGTATGGCGGCGACACCACCATGAACGGCCCCTGGTTCGACAAGTTCCATGAGACCCATCCCACCATTCCGATCGGCTGCTCCGAGTATGGCTGTGAGGCGCTCAACTGGCACACCTCCAAGCCCGTGCAGGGTGACTATACCGAGGAATATCAGGCCTACTATCACGAGGAGCTGATCAAGCAGCTCTTCACCCGCAAGTACATGTGGGCCACCCATGTGTGGAACATGTTCGACTTCGGCGCTGACGCCCGCTCTGAGGGCGGCGAGAACGGCCAGAACCACAAGGGCCTGATGACCTTTGACCGCAAGTACAAGAAGGACGCCTTCTATGCCTACAAGGCCTGGCTGTCTGATGATCCCTTTGTGCACATTTGCGGCAAGCGCTACGTTGACCGCGTGGAAGACGTGACCAAGGTGACCGTGTACTCCAACCTGCCCGAGGTGGAACTGTTTGTGAACGGCGAATCCCTGGGCAAGAAGGCTGCGGCGGATCACTTCTTCTACTTCGACGTGCCCAACGCCGGTGAATCCAAGCTGCACGCTGTGGCTGGCGATTGCACTGACGACAGCGTCATCCGCAAGGTGGAGACCTTCAACGAGAGCTATCGCCTGCGCGAGAAGGGTGCGATCCTCAACTGGTTTGACATCACCGAGGTCGAGGGCTACTACAGCCTGAACGACAAGCTCGCCGACATCATGAAGAGCCCCGCCGGCGTGCAGCTCTTCGGTCAGATGATGCAGTCCCTCACCGCCCAGATGGAAGGCGGCAAGATGATGGGCTTTGACGTGACCCCCGATATGATGAAGATGATGGGCGGCTTCACGGTGGTGCGCATGACCAGCCTCATGGGCGCCGGCGGCATCAAGGTGACCAAGGAGCAGCTGCTGGCACTGAACGAGCAGCTGAACAAGATCCCGAAGGTGTAATGCTGCAAACAGCCGGATATTCGTAAAACAGCAAAGCCTCCGCATGACTGCTCACGCGGAGGTACTAAACAGCGGCTCCCCTGCGCAAGGGGAGCCGTTCTTTCATTAGCGATCAACCGTAGCATTCGTGCAGCCGGATAAAGGCGCAGCAGCCGACCTTTTGCACCTTTTGAAAGCCTGCCGCCTCATAGAACTGAACGGTTTCCTCTGTTTCATCTGTCAGCAGCACCGCCTGATTCACATCCGGAAAGCAGCGCAGCATTTCCGTCATCAGACGCGTACCAAGACCCCTTCGCTGATATGCAGGATGGATGAGCAAGTCCTGAATATACAGGATGGACACGCCATCGCCCACCGCCCGGATGATGCCGATCAGCCGCTCGCCGTCATAGGCTGCCAGGGCCTTCAGAGAGTGGGCATAGGCCTCCTTCAGCAGGTCGGGACGGCGCAGATAGCTGGTCCAGCCTACGCTTTTGTAGAGGGTCTTGAGCTCCTCTGCATCAACACAAACATAGGGTGCCACGGTACAGTCCTTCATAGGCCCTCTCCACTTTTCACCTTTACGGCTTAGCGTTAGTGCTGCAGGGCATATGCCTGCTCACTTTTTTACGGGATTCTTCCACTGGCCGCTGAAATAGAATGCCAGGCCGATCCAGAAGGGCGTGAAGCCCGCCAACGCGTCACCCAGCCAGAAGCCGTAATGCTTCATATCCAGCGCCAGGCCAAAGAGGAGCGCCAGGCCGATGCGCATCACAATGCCATCTAGAATGGCCGTAGCAAAGTTGATCTTGTAATGCCCGGAGCCGTTGATCAGCGCATTCATGATTGAGCGCATGGCCGCGCCGAAGAACAGCAGTACCGCAATGGGCACATATTCTCCGGCGATGGACTGCACGGCGGCTTCATCCTCCGCCTTGGTGAACAGGCCGAAGATCGGCTCGGAGAAGAAGACAAACGCCAGCGACAGGATCACCGCCACAGTCAGGGTGAGCTTGGCAACGGCAAGCATCACCTGCTTGACGCGCTCGTACTTCCCTGCTGCGATGTTCTGCCCCACCACCGTGGAGCCTGCGGTATTCATGGCAGCGGAAACGAGGTTGGCCACGCTGCTGATCTTGTTGGCAATGCCCGCAAAGGCCGATACCGCCAGGCCGTAGCTGTTGATCCAGCTGTTGACAAAGAGCTTTGACACCTGGATGGAAGCCGTCTTGATGGCCATGGGCGCGCCCAGGAGGATCAGATCCTTCAGCATCGCACCGTCCCAGCAGATGAAATCCTTCCAGCGGATATCCAGCCTGAAGGCCGTTCGGCTGTGATACAGGAACACCACGCAGGCCAGGAAGCTCACCGCCTGGGACAGGATCGTCGCCAGCGCCGCGCCGCCGGGGCCCATATCCCACCATGCCACAAAGATGATATCCAGCACGAGGTTCATCACCGCCACAACGCTGATGAAGACGAAGGGATGCTTCGAGTCCCCCATGCCGCGCAGAATGGCGCTCACCGCGTTGTAGCCGTAGGTGAAGACCAGGCCGGACATCATGATGGAGGAATAGGCCATTGCGCCGTCCCAGGCTTCATCGGGCGTCTTCATCCAGCGCAGGAGGGTGGGCTGAAAGATGAGCGCAATCACGCTGATCAGCGCCGCCCCTGCAAACAGGAAGCCGCTCATCGTGCCAACAAAGCGACCCAGTTTGTCCGTCTGCTTCGCGCCAATCAACCGGGCAATGATGACCTGCCCTGCATTGGAAAAGCCCATTGCCACAAACATGAGCAGCGCGGATACATCGCCGCCAATAGCCACCGCCGACACGCCCGTGTTGCCAAGGACGTTGCCCACCACCACCATATCCACCATGTTGTACACAACCTGCAGGAGGTTGGAGAGGAACAGCGGCAGCGAAAACGTGATCAGCTGACTGGTAATGTTGCCCTGCGTGAAGTCACGGAGGTGCGCCTTTTGCATCGTTTGACCCTCTTTCTGTATCGCTCCACCTATTCTATCATGAAGGAAGTTTGATCCGCAAGCTGCAATATAAAAAAGTCCTGCCAGGGACACTGTCCCTGCCCCTGCTCAGGGGGCATTCGACCAGGTGGAAGGCTGATAAGGAACTAATGACGTACCTACGCCGACGCTCCGAGCACATATCGGTTTTCCTATGATTATATCCCCTGATCCATATATCATTCAAAATGTAAACCAATTGGGTAGGAGCAGAATGCGTTTTCCTGGGAAGGAATTTGTCAAGGATACGTTTATCCTCCCATCTAAAGTATAAATGAAATTGAGAGCGAGCCCTGCTTAGAAGTCTTCATTGCCATCTATCAGGCGACACATGATAAAAAGGACGGGCAATCCATGCGGTGTGCAACCTTTGTGGACTACGAACAGACTGCCTTTGCACAAAGCATACAGGTTGGTATGCAGCTTGTGGCGAAGATGGCTTCCTAAACTGACAACAGACTGAAAGTGCGCCCGGCTGAGCAACTCTCAACCAGGCGTTGTTCTCTATGTTATTTTGCCTGCCCAACGGCATCCTTCATGGCCTTGACATACGCGCTGATGTGTTCCGGCGCAGCCTTGCCATACTGCTCCAACAGCCGGATGATCGCTGAACCCACAATCGCGCCGTCTGCAATACTTGCCATCCGCTGCGCCTGCTCCGGGGTGGAGATTCCAAAGCCGATGGCACAGGGGATATCCGTGTGTTTCCTGACCAGTGCCACAATGGAGGCGAGGTCGGTGGTGATCTCGCTCCGCGTACCGGTCACGCCGAGGCTGGAGACGATGTACAGGAAGCCCTCAGCCTCCCTGGCGATCATGGCGATACGATTCTCCGAGGTGGGGGCGATCAGGGAGATCAGGTCAACACCGTATTTCCGGCACAGGGGCAGGAACTCCTCCTTCTCTTCAAAAGGCAGATCGGGCAGGATCAGACCGTCGATCCCGATATCGCGGCAGGTGGATATGAACCGCTCCGCCCCGTAGGAGAAGACCACGTTGGCGTAGGTCATGAACACCATGGGAATGTGCACATCCCGGCGCAATTCCTTCACGAAGTCGAAAATCCTGTCCGTGGTCACGCCGCCAGCCAGCGCGCGGATGTTTGCATCCTGAATGACTGGTCCCTCCGCCGTGGGGTCAGAAAAGGGAATCCCCAGCTCGATGAGGTCAGCGCCGTTTGCCGCTGCTGCACGGACGGCTGCGGCGGTGGTTTCCAGATCCGGATCGCCGCAGGTGATGAACGGGATAAAGGCCTTGCCCTTTGCGAATGCCTCTCTGATCTTACTCATGGATATCCTCCCCTCTGTACCGGGCAATGGCGGCGCAGTCCTTGTCGCCTCGGCCGGAAATGGTGATGGCGATGATCTTGTCCTTGTCCATCGTGGGCGCGAGCCTGATGGCATGGGCTACAGCATGGGCGGACTCAATGGCGGGAATGATGCCCTCCGTCCGCGCCAGATACTCGAAGGCGTTGACAGCCTCATCGTCCGTGACGGGAACGTATTCCGCGCGGCCGATGTCGTGCAGGTGGGCGTGTTCCGGGCCGATACCCGGGTAATCCAAGCCAGCGGAGATGGAATACACCGGGGCGATCTGCCCGTATTCATCCTGACAGAAGTAGGACTTCATGCCGTGGAAGATGCCGACCCGTCCCGTGTTGACGGTGGCCGCGGTCTCGAAGGTGTCAATGCCGCGCCCCGCTGCTTCACAGCCGATCAGCCGAACGCTCTCGTCACCGATGAAGTGATAGAAGCTGCCGATGGCGTTGGAGCCGCCGCCCACACAGGCGATGACCGCATCCGGCAGACGAGCTTCCTTCGCCAGCAGCTGCTCCTTGATCTCCTTGGAGATCACTGCCTGAAAATCGCGCACGATGGTTGGGAACGGGTGCGGCCCCATGACCGAGCCAAGGCAGTAGTGAGTGTCGTCAATGCGGCTCGTCCACTCGCGCATGGCCTCGGAGACCGCGTCCTTGAGCGTTGCCGTGCCGGTGGTGACGGGAATGACCTCCGCGCCCAGCAGCCGCATGCGGTATACGTTCAGCGCCTGCCGCTCGGTGTCCTCCTTGCCCATGAAGACCACGCACTCCATGTTCATCAGCGCAGCTGCGGTGGCTGTTGCCACGCCGTGCTGGCCTGCGCCGGTCTCGGCAATGAGGCGGGTCTTGCCCATTTTCTTCGCCAGCAGCGCCTGACCGAGCACATTGTTGATCTTGTGCGCGCCGGTGTGGTTCAGGTCTTCGCGCTTGAGGTAGATCTTCGCGCCGCCCAGATCGCGGGTCATCTTTTCCGCATAATACAGCCGGGAAGGGCGGCCTGCGTAATCATTGAACAGCTCGGTCAGCTCGCGGTTGAAGTTCGTGTCGTTCTTGAAGTGGTCATAAGCCTTTTCCAGCTCGATCACCGCGTTCATCAGCGTTTCGGGGATGTATTGCCCGCCGTGGATGCCAAAGCGTCCCTTGGGATTGATCATGGCGTATCTTCCTTTCTGACGGCTGCCACGAAGGCGGCCACTGCGTGTCGCAAAAGTGGCTTTGCCACTTCTGCGAGGATCTGCACTCACTCACTGGTCGGACGGCAAGCCGTCCTCCCGGCCGTTCGTTCGTGTAAGGAAGCGATTTTGCATGCAAAATCGCGCGACAATCGCCGCGCATGTCGCCGATTTTCGATTATCAGTCTGCCGACGGCGAATTACTGTGACTAAGTCCTTGACTTTTTGACATTCTGACGGCTGCCACGAAGGCGGCCATTTTTGCTGTATCCTTCTGTCTGTTTGTCTCAATGCCGGAGCTGACATCCACCCCATAGGGATGAAGGCAGCTGACGGCTTCGCACACATTGTCCGGGCCAAGTCCCCCGGCAAGGAAATAGGGGCGGTCAATGCCTTGCAGCAGCAGCCAGTCGAAGGCCGTGCCCGTGCCGCCGCTGCCGGAATCCAGCAGGATGAAGTCGGCGGTGCTGCGGTTTGCCTGGCGGATATCCGCTTCATCGTCGATACGGAAGGCCTGTATCAGCGGCTTGTTTGTCAGGCTTCGCAGTCGGCGGATATATGCCTCGTCCTCGCTGCCATGGAGCTGGGCAACGTCGATCGTGCCTGCCGCCAGCAGCGCCGCGATATTCTCCGGCGGCTCGTTCACGAACACGCCCACGGCCTTGATACCCAGATTCAGCAGCCTTCGCAGCTCCGCCGCTGCCTCCGGCGTGACATACCTGCTGCTCCTCCGGGCAAACACGAAGCCGATATAGTCGGGCATCAGCGCGTTGGCCGCTTCGATATCGCAGGGGCGGGACAGCCCGCACAGCTTGATCTTCGTCATAGCAGGCTCCTCAATTCCGCCAGTTTGGCGGCCTTATCCGGCGCACGCATCAGCGATTCACCCACCAGCACTGCGTCTGCGCCGCTGTCGCACAGTCTGCGTACATCCTCGGCGGTGCTCACGCCGCTTTCCGCCACGAACAGCACGCTCTCCGGCACCAGAGCGCGTAGGCGGCGGCTGTTGTCCGTGTCCACGGTGAAATCCTTCAAATTGCGGTTGTTCACGCCGATGATACGCGCGCCCGCCGCCACAGCCATGGCGATTTCCCGTTCGTCATGGGCCTCCACCAGCGCGGACAGCCCCAGCGCGTCGCAGATGTGCAGATAATCCGCAAGCTGGTTTTCCGTCAGGATGGCGCAGATCAGCAGCACCGCCGACGCACCCAGCAGCTTCGCCTCGTAGATCATGTACTCGTCCACGGTGAAATCCTTGCGCAGGCAGGAGACGGACACGCATGCTGCGATCTCCTGCAAATACGCATCGCTGCCCAGAAACCACTTCGGCTCCGTCAGCACGGAGATGCAGTCCGCGCCTGCGGTCTCGTAGTCCTTCGCGATTTGCAG
The DNA here is from genome assembly GCA_017481825.1 of Clostridia bacterium. GTDB lineage: Bacteria > Bacillota > Clostridia > Christensenellales > Aristaeellaceae > UBA11524. Next base: position 1,514 of record JAFUOR010000112.1, on the reverse strand, counting down.
GTACGGAAACTCAGGCGCGATCAGCCCCTTGGAGGGCGAGGCCTTCTTGCATTCGCAGATGAAGGACATGCCCGGCCTGGCAAGCGCCTTTTCAAAGGCAAAGTCGCCCTTGGGTGCGGACAGCGCCTGCAAGCGTACTTCTGCGGCGGAGATATGTCGTTTTGCCTGCTCCACGCGGTATTTCGCGTACTCCGCCAGCTGATCCAGAATGGTCATGCGTTGCTCACCTCGATCAATTTCTCCAGCGTCGCCGCGGCCCTTCCGGAGTCAATCAGCTCCGCTGCCAATTTCACACCGTCCTGCAAGGTGTCCGCCCTGCCGCCGATATACAGCGCCGCACCCGCGTTCATCAGCACCGCGTTGCGCTTGTGCCCTTTCTCGCCTGCAAGGATGGCACGGGTGATGGCGGCGTTCTCCTCCGGCGTGCCGCCCACGAGGTCGGATTTCTGGCAGCGCTCAAAGCCAAAGTCCTCCGGCTTGATGACGTAGGTCTTGAACCAGCCGTCCTTGAACTCGCACACAGTGGTAGGGGCGCTCAGGGAAATCTCGTCCAGCTTATCCTGCCCGTGAACCACCATGCCCCGCTCAAGGCCCAGGCTGATGAGCACCTGCGCCAGCGGCTCCACCAGGTATTCATCGTATACGCCCAGCAGCTGGCGCCTGGGGCTGGCCGGGTTGGTCAGCGGGCCGAGGATGTTGAACACCGTGCGGAAGCCCAGCTCCCTTCGGATGGCTGCGACGTACTTCATGGAGGTGTGGTACTTCTGCGCGAAGAAGAAGCACATGCCCACCTTGTCCAGCAGCTCCACGCACTTTTCGGGACTCTGCTGGATATTCACGCCCAGCGCCTCCTGACAATCCGCCGTGCCGCACTGGGAGGAGGCCGCCCGGTTGCCGTGTTTGGCGACCTTCAGGCCGCTCGCCGCTGCCACCAGCGCCGCCGTGGTGGAGATGTTGAAGCTGTGGGAGCCGTCGCCGCCTGTGCCGACGATCTCGATGATATCCATACTGGTTTCCACCTTCGTGGCATGGTCGCGCATGGCGGCGGCGCAGCCCGCGATCTCCGCAATGGTCTCTGCCTTGGTGCTCTTGGTGGACAGCGCCGCGAGGAAAGCGGCGTTCTGCGTCATGGAGGTCTCGCCGCTCATGATCTCATTCATGACGGTATAGGCTTCGTCGTAGGTCAGGTCTTCCTTGTTCACGATTTTCACAATGGCTTCCTTGATCATAAAGCTGCCTCCTTATTCTGCGTTGATGAAGTTTTCGAGCATCTGCCGGCCGTCCGGGGTCATGATGGATTCGGGGTGGAACTGCACGCCGCAGATGGGATATTCGATGTGCTGCACAGCCATGATTTCGCCATCCGCCGTGAGCGCGGTGACCTTCAGGCACTCCGGCATGGTAGCGGGATCGGCCGCCAGCGAGTGATACCGGGCCACCAGCGCGACCTTGGGGCAGTTGCGGAACAACAGCGATTCCGTATCAAACGTCACCTGCGACTGCTTGCCGTGCAT
>JAFUOR010000024.1 GCA_017481825.1 Clostridia bacterium | reverse complement strand
GGGCTGGAGATACACCGCAAAGCGTTCGCCTGCAAGGCCCGGAATGTCCGCCGCCCGGAGTGCGCCTGACACGGCGTCTTCCTCCGTGCAGTTGAATGCGCCCAGCACCCCCGCTTTGCCGCAGAAGTTGAACACCTTCAGCAGGGTTTTCTCCCGGCGGCAGTCGGTGAACAGGCAGTCCGGCGCAGGAAGCGCGGGCCCGTCGCAGCGCAGGAGCCGCCCATCGCCGGTCACCAGGCGGCGCAGGATGGCGAAATCCTGCTGACCGGGCTTGTCGCTCACATAGACCGGGCCGCCGCTGATCGCCCGTGCGGCAGCGTGGATCTCCGCCCCGGGGGCGTGGGACTGGAACATGTCCCAGTCAGGCACGGCGAAGTTCGAAGACCACATGGCGTTCATGGCATTGATATAGAGATGCTCCTGCTGCTTGCGCAGAGTGCCGGGAATGTAGTCGTCGCTGTTGCGCCAGCAGTTGGTGTCGCGTATGTTGTACGCCACATCCACGCTGTTGCACATACAGTGGATCACCTGGGCGTCAAAGCAGCGGGAGGCAGCGGTCTGCATCGCCTGCTGATATGCCTGCATGGCGCGACCCTGCCCGGTCACGCCGCGGGTCATCGCGTCCATCGCGCCCTGCCCGTCGATCTTGACCATGTCCACGCCCTGCTCCAGCAGGTACCCGTGCAGCTCGTTATAAAATCGGCCGATCTCCTCCGGACAGATGAAATGCAGCTCACTCTCCGTGGGTTCGGCTGTCCACGGACGGATATTTCCCCGGTTGTCCAGCAGCGTATAGCGTGCGGACAGGGGGCTCTCCGGGCAAATGCCTGCCCAGTAGCCCTCGAAATTGTGCCACACACCGAAATGCTTCAGCCCGTATTCTTCCTTGGTGCAGCGGATGAGCTTGCTCAGCCCGTCAGGGAATTTCACAGGATTGATCTGTGCCTCATACAGCCAGTCGCCGCGATTGTCCCATGCGCCGTCATCAAGGATCATGAACCCAAGCGGGAAATGATTCTCCCGGAAGGAGTCCAGCCCGGAAAGCACCTTTGCCTCGTCCACCGCGCCATAGAACGCGTCCCATGTGCACCAGCCGAGGCGCTCCATGAAGGCGGGCGTTTTCTTCTCCGTGCGCAGACGGAAGCTGCCCAGCTTCGCCGCAACCGCTGCGACGGCCTCACGGCTGAGTGCATAGGGATCATCCCCCTCGGCGATGCACAGCAGCACAGCTTCCTCCGGCTCCGTTCCGGGGAGTGCGCCCTGCATGGTGACGACAATACCGTCCTCCGAGCCGCGAAGGGCCGCCTTCACATCGCCGGAGATCATCGGCAGCGCCACGCCGAAGCTGTTGTCGCTCTTCTGCCACAGCAGATACTGGGTCTGCGCGGGAATGTCCGACGGATTCGTTCCGGTGTGCGGTGCGATCCAGTATATATTGTAGTTTGCCAGCGCCAGCCAGCGCTGCACGTCATCAAGCGGGATCGTCCTGCTCTCGCCGTCGGCGATCTCTGTACGGGTGAAGGATTCAAAACGGATCATCAATGTCACCTCGTGTGCTGAAGTGATTTTTCACTATTATATCATAGTCTGCGCATAGATGCTTCCTCCATTTTGATAAAAACTTTCACTATATTGATCTGTTCATGAAAGCGCAAATGAGCGCAAAATTGAATCAATATAGTGGAATTGGATGCAAAAATACTGTACGACAGCCGGCGCAGGGTTTTGCTATAATCAAATTACAGATCCATTCACCCCGTTGACGAATTGAACAAAGGAGGTCATCCACTTGAAGAAGCTGTTTTCTCTGTTTCTTTGCTGCATGCTGCTGTTGACGAGCGGTGTGTTTGCATCTGCCGAAGCGCCTGTGACGGTCATTGATTTCGCGGACGGCAGCTACGCATTCCTGGGCGTTGATACTTCTGCAGGCAACGCCGATGCGTCCGAACTTTCCGTGGTGGAATACAATGGCGGCTATGCGCTGCGCGTTGATGTGAAGGCGAAGACACCTTACATTGCACTCAATATTGAAGGCATGCTTGGCGGGAATTACACCAGCCTCGCTTCCATGTCCTTTGACGTGGGCGTGGAGCTCGGTTCTGACGGCAAGTTCTACGCCCAGTCCGGCAAGGTATATACCATCACCGGCAGCGACGGCGTGAAGACCGGCTACGACTGGTCCGTGTATCTGAAGAGCAAGAACCCCAAAACAGCCAAAGTCACCTTCAGCGCGGACATTCCGCTGACGGCTGGCATTGGCGAGACGCTTCTGATCACCAAGGAGGCGGACGCATTCGTCGATTCCGGGCGTTTCCCCGGCGAGGAGCCCCGCGATTTCTACCTGACGAACCTGCAGTTCTTTGACGCGCAGGGCAATGTGCTTCCGCTGGATATCTCCGCGGTGTGGACTGCCCCTGTCACCGACGTCGACCTGACGAACCTCTCCGTTCTGACCAACGCCGTTGCGCTGGAGGGGATGTCCGTTGACGGCGGTGCATGGAGCCAGAACGGCGTCTCCATGACCGACGAATTCCGCGCTGCGCTCGTGCCCGGTGCGGTGATCGAGATCTCCTACGAGTCCGAGGCCGGTGATATCTGGCTGGTGTTCCCCGATTCTGCGGCGGGCTGGCAGCGCGTGGAGATGCAGACTGCGACCACCAATGCAACCAAAACGACGGCGCAGATCACCTTCGCCGAAATCGCAGCGGTGCTGGGCGAGGACGTCTCTGCATGGGGCGATCGCCTGCAGTGCGAGTCCTCCGGTGCATGGAAGGTCTTCTCCGTGGAGGTAGGCATGCCCACGGCGCGCATCGCCCTGAGCAACGCCGTTGAATTCGAGGGCTTTGCCTGTGAGGGCGGCGCGTGGAGCCAGAATGGCTTTGCCTTCACGCAGGAGGTGCTGGATGCGCTGGTGCCCGGCACGGCGCTGGAGATCGAGTTTGCATCCGAATCCGGCGATATGTGGATCGTTCTGCCGGATTCCGCAGCTGGCTGGATGCGCGTGCAGATGCAGAGCGCCGCTGTGATCGGCGACAAGGCCTACATCACCTACGAGCAGATTGCCGAGGTTGTCGGCGAAGACAAGAGCGCATGGGGCGCGCGCCTGCAGTGCGAAGCTTCCGGTGCGTGGAAGGTCTTCTCTGTCAAGGCCGGCAGGATCAACAAGCTGGTCGGCGTAACGGATCTGGTCACCTTTGCAGGCTTTGAGAAGTCGGGCGGTGCATGGTCGCAGGATGGTCTGGAAATGCCCGCCGAAATCATCGCTGCGCTGGTTCCCGGCGCGGTGGTGAGCATCAGCTATGAATCCGAATCCGGCGACATCTGGCTGGTTTTCCCGGATTCTGCCGCGGGCTGGCAGCGCGTCGAGATGCAGACTGCCGATACGGATGGCAAGACCGCGCAAATCACCTTCGAGGAGATCGCCGCCGTCCTTGGCAATGATGTCTCCGCCTGGGGCGCACGCATGCAGTGCGAGGCCTCCGGCGCATGGAACGTGTACAGCATCACGGTGGGACAGGCCCACTAATTCATACAGAATCATAACAACAGGAGGAAGAGACAATGAAGAAAATGACTGCGCTTTTGCTGGCAGTGATGATGCTGCTCTCCATGACGGCTGTGGCCTCTGCCGAGGAACCCCGCCATATCCTGATCGGCACGACGTGGGACAAATACTGGGATTCGACCCATGAGAGCATTGACGTTTTCCCGGGCTATTCCGGCACAACGGCAGATGAAATGCAGTTTGCCAAGGTCAAGGAGATTGAACAGGAGTGGGGCGTTACCTTTGAGTATGTGAACCTGCTCTATTCCGGCGCGAAGGAATCCATCAACACCTCCATCCTGGCGGGTGCACCGGATGTGGACGTGTACATGGTCGGCATTGACATTGCCGCGCCTGCCATTGCCAACGGCTATGCGATCGATCTGCGCGATGTGCTGCCTGCCGATCATCCCGTGCTCACCGGCGAGGACCCGGTGCTGGGCTACGTGGACGTGGGCGACGGCTCTGCATCCCTGCTGGTGGAGAAGAACGTCAATAACCTTGTTGCCAACACCTATCCGCTGTCCTTCAACCTGCAGATGATCCAGGACGCGAATCTGGAGGACCCCCGCGATCTGGTTGAGCGCGGCGAATGGACGTGGGACAAGTTCGTGGAATACTGCATTGCCTTGACGAAGGACACCGACGGCGACGGTATCACCGACGTGTATGGCTTCGGCGGCTGGCCGACGGACTACCTGACCAATCTGCTGATGTCCAACGGCACCTATGTTGCGGCCAATGCAACGGAGAACATGAGCTCTGCGGAGGTTGCGGAGGTGCTGCAGTTCATGCAGGATCTGAACCTGACCTACGGCGTCATGCACCCCATCCCTGCAGAGAATGGCTGGGACATCTGCCGCTGGCTGTACCGCGAGGGCAAGGTGGCCTTCTCCCCCAACGCTGCATGGATTCTTGACTCCAACAGCGACTACGGCTACCAGAACCCCGACATCGTTCCGCTTGAGTTTGACATGGTGTTCGTCCAGTGGCCGGTGGGCCCCAGCGGCGATGCCGAGACCAACATGCTGAAGACGACCATGGACACCGGCTTCATGATCCCTGTGGGCGTGGAAGATCCGGAGCTGGTTTTCAACGTTCTCTACGATCTGCTCAACTGGTTCAACTACGATCCCGCCAACCCGGATTCTGCCGAAGAAGCGCTGGCGCTCCGCGATGACGAGGAAGCGCTCGGCTGGTGGTACGGCGTTACGGCCAAGGATATTGATCTGCAGACCTGGAACTTCGACGTGATGCTCGCCATGGGCCAGAAGCAGCAGTACGAGATGATCAACAACCTCGGCTTTGACATCGACTATCTGGGCCTGATCAACGGCAACTACACCGTTGCGCAGTTCCAGGAGACCTACAAGCTGCAGGTGCAGGATGCGCTGGATCGCCTGATGGGCAACTGAGCGCCTGCTCCCGCTGACGGATCATAACCCAATTCAGCCCCCGGATTGCAGCACACGCTCCGTCCGGGGGCAATCGCTGTTTCCAGAAAGCTTCATGCTTGCCTGACCTGAACAGGAGGATGACCATGCACCCATACGATCAACTCCGCCGCAGCATTTCACGCGGCTGGAACACCTGGAATACCCGAAGCGTGCTGTCCCATGTTCAACTGCCCAGCGGCTTTGCCATCAATCTGGGCATCAAGGAATACCAGTGCGGATATCACCTGACAGAAGCGCTCATCGGTCGGCAGGGTGCAGATGTGGAGGATATCCTGCCTGGAGCCCATGCCTATGATGGCAGCTACACAGCGCTGACGCTCCGTTGGCGCGGCGTGGAATGTACCGTCCGCACTGCCCATGATGGCGATGATCTCGTCATGATGATCATCACGACCCGGAACCAGCTCAAGCCGGCCCTGCTGGTGGTGGAATCGGCGATGCTGTGGAATCGTCCGGGGATGCTGTCCCGGCAGGGTAATACCCTGCGGGCCGACCTTCCTGATGGCTCGATGAACGTATACCTGCACGGCAAAACCGCCGAGGATGTGCTGGTGAATACCCGCACGCCCTATCTGTGTGCAGAACTGACCCAGCCCATCGGGATATCCACCGGCGCACCGCGCAGCATCGCGGAGATCGAAGCCATTCTCGATCGTGAGGAAGCCCGCTTGTCCGCACAGGCCGCCCGCTATGGCGAGCATGCCGAGTGCTGGCAGGCCATGCAGACCTGCCTTGCCTGGGATACCATCTACGAACCCAAGAAGGAACGCGTTATCACACCGGTCAGCCGCATCTGGAACTGCAGTCACGGCGGATATGTGCTGTTCTGCTGGGACACCTATTTCGCCGCCATGATGGCCTCTCTGGATCACCGCGAGCTGGCGTACATGAACGCCATCGAAATCACCCGGGAGCATATGCCGGAGGGCTTCGTGCCCAACATGGCCGAGGGAACCGGCGCATCCACCCGCGACCGCTCCCAGCCGCCGGTAGGTTCTCTGGC
>JAFUOR010000111.1 GCA_017481825.1 Clostridia bacterium | reverse complement strand
TCTAAGGATCGCCGTCACATCCTCAAGCGCGATCTGCTTCCCTATGCGTATATCGCGCCGCATCTGTTCTTCTTCGTTATCTTCTTCATGACCCCGGCGATCTACGGTGTTTACGCCGCGTTCACGAAGTGGGATCTGTTCACCGAGCCGGTGTTCACCGGTCTTGAGAACTTCAAGACCCTGCTGTTCAATGCAGAGAACACCTACTACAAGCAGCTGCGCAACGGTCTTTGGAACACGATTAAGTTCGTGATCTTCTGTGTACCGTTCTGCATCATCGTGCCGCTGTCCCTGGCGCTGGCGCTCAACGCCCGCCCGAAGGGCAACAAGATCTTCCAGGCGCTGTATTACCTGCCGAGCCTGATGTCCATCTCCACCGTCACCCTGACCTGGCGCTACGTGTTCAACACCCAGTATGGTATCGTGAACAAGTTCCTGGGCATCGACGCCAACTTCTTCATGCCGCCGTATACCTGGATTATGCTCGTCATCGTCACCGTCTGGTGGTGTACCGGCTCCACGATGGTTATCTATCAAAGCGCGCTGGCTTCCGTGCCGCAGGATCAGTATGAGGCTGCGTCTGTTGACGGCGCCGGCACCATCCAGAAGTTCTTCAACGTGACCCTGCCGAACATGACCTATCCGCTCATGTATACGCTGGTCACCGCGGTGGTTGCGCAGTTCAACATCTACGGTCAGCCGGATATCCTCGTTGGCTTCTCCAACGCGGAAGCGAACTCCGTGCTGCTGCAGTACATCTATGAGAACTCCGTCAAGAAGCAGGTGGCCGGTATGTCCTCTGCGATGGCGGTTATCCTTGGCCTGTGCATCATGGTTGTTTCTTTCATCCAGATGCGCATGATGGTCAAGAATCAGCAGGATTAAGGAGGGACCGATTATGGCAGAGAATAAAAGAGGCAAGCTGATCGCGTTCCTGTTCCTGATCATTCTGGGCATCTGCTGGTTCGAGCCGATTGTCTGGCTGATCACCAACTCTTTCAAGTTTGACGCGGACTTCATTACGTCCTTTGCGAATATCACCGGTCCGCTGGATTATCTGACCCGCCTGATCCCGAAGACCTGGACGACCTCCAACTATACGGAGCTCTTCTTCGGCGGCGAGAATGTCAATACCAATGCGAACATCGGCCTGATGTTCTACAACTCCTTCGTCGTCTCCATCACGGTGACGGTGTGCACGGTGCTGATCACCTCCCTGTCCGCGTATGCGTATGAGCGCCTGGACTTCAAGGGCGGCGACAAGATCTTCTGGACCCTCATGTACATGAGCATGTTCCCGAACGTCGTTGCGATCCTTCCGCAGTTCCGCATTGCCAACGCTCTGGGCTGGGTCAACAACCTGAACGCGCTGATCTGGCCGATGCTGGCCGGCGTCTTCAATATCTTCCTGATCCGCAACTTCATGAAGAGCATTCCGAAGGCGCTGGACGAGGCCGCGACCATCGACGGTGCCACCAGCTTCCAGGTTTACACCAAGATCATCCTGCCGTCCATCATGCCGGTTATGATCGTCGTCGGCCTGTTCGCTTTCAACGGCGCTTGGAACGACTATCTCTGGCCGCGCATCGTCATGACCGACGTCAACAACCAGACGCTGACCGCTGGTCTGCGCCTGCTGATGGGTCAGTACGAGCAGCGCTGGGCGCATATGATCGCGTCCTGTCTGGTGTCCATGGTGCCGCCGTTTGTGCTGTACCTGTGCGCGCAGAAGTACTTCCTGCAGGGCATCTCCGTGCAGGCGGGCGTCAAGGGCTAAGCGGTTTGCGCCGCGGCTACTTGCCTTCGGCCTGCTGCTAAGGGTATCGTTCGCGCAAAGGGCGCTCCGAGTCCCTGCCTGGCAAGATGAAGTGATGGCTGCGTCCTGAAAAACAAAGAGATGGAGCTGTTAGGGAAAACCGGATATTCCAAGAAAGCTAAGTATCTGCGCCCGAAGGTTTCCAAAGGGCGACCGGAAAGCCCTTTGGTGGGGCGATGGGGCAAAGCCCCATGCTCACAGAAGGTGCTTATACTTGGAGCATATATTCTTGGCATATCCGGTGGAACCTGACAGCTTTTTTTGTGAGAGGTAATATGAGAGACAGATCCATTGACGTGGGCAGAGGACTGCTGGTGATCATGATGGTCTACGGCCATGTGATGCAGTTCTTTGGTGACAGCCAGATTTTTCCGCTGGTCGGCACGATGATCGACGTGATCAACCTGACGGTTTTTCCGACATTTGTGTTCTATTTCGGTGCGACAGCGGTGCTGGCGTATCTGAAAAAACCGTATCTGCAGGCCCTGCCGGGCATGGCCCGCACGGCGCTGCGTGCCTATGCGGTATTCTGCCTGTCGGGCATCGGCTATCGCGTCCTGCGGGAAAACAAGGTGTTTGCCGTGGGCACGGTGCGAAGGGTCATGCAGCTGACTGACGTTCCCGGCTGGTCGGAGTTTTTGATTTCCTTTGCGCTCTATGGCCTGCTGCTGATCGTGGGCTATGCTGTTTTTGACTGGCTGAGCCGCAAACCGCTCATGTGCCTGTTTGTGAGCGTGCTGTGCGTATGCAGCTGTCTGGTTGTGCCGTATCGCCAGATTCCGACGCATCTGGCGCTGCTCATTGGCGGCAGGGATTTCTCTTATTTCCCGATTGTGCAGTATATACCGTATTTCCTGGGCGGCATGCTCTGGGCGCAGGGGGACAGGCGCACGCGCCGCGGCCTTGTGCTTGTGTCGGTGGTGATGTCCCTGGGCGGCATCGCCTATTGGCATTTCTGGGGCTTTCCGAATCGATTCCCGCCGACGTGGGGCTGGATCCTGCTGCCAGGCGCGCTTGTGAGCGCCGTAGTGCTCCTTAGCCGGGCTTTGAACAGCTTGGCAGGCAACGGGATCGGGAAGATTGCGGACGCGCTGTGCGGCGTTTTAGGCCACTTTGGCGGCGCTTCGCTGTATTATCTGCTGACCAGCAACCTTGTGCTCTTCACGCTCGCCGGGAAGGGTGCAGCGCCTGCCATGGCCAGAAAGAGTGTGCTTCCCTGGACGCTTCCGATCCAGTCGCCGCAGGGCGCGGCCTGCTGGACGGCTTTGCTGCTGCTTGCGCTTTGGTTTGTTGCGCGGCTTGGCGGCAGGGGAAAAGGACGCTGAAAACAGCTTGACAAGAGGCTGTCATCGCGTAGAATAGTAGGTAACAGGATAACCGTAAGAAAAATTGACAATCCGGTAAAGGAGTGTATCAACATGATTACGACCAAGCCTTTCGGCCAGCTGCCCAGCGGTCAGGCCGTGACCCAGTACACCATGACCAACAGCTCCGGCGCTTCCGTCAGCCTGATCGACTACGGCGGAATCGTCACCAGCATCATCGTTCCGGACAAGAACGGCAATATGGCCGACGTTGCCTTGGGCTTTGACAACATCGAGTCGTATCTCGCCGACCACGGCTGCATGGGCGATACCGTCGGCCGCTACGGCAACCGCATCGCTGCGGGCCGCTTCACGCTCGAGGGTGTGGAGTATCAGCTGGCGCTCAACAACGGCAAGAACCATCTGCACGGCGGCAACGTCGGCTTCAGCCAGAAGATGTGGGAGATCACCCCGGTTGAGACCATGTTCGAGGACGCCCTGAAGCTGCACTATGTCAGCCCCGACGGCGAGGAGAACTATCCGGGTACGCTGGATGTGACCGTCACCTACAGCTGGAGCGAGGACAACCATCTCGGCATCCGCTATGAGGCGACCACCGACAAGACGACCCACTGCAACATGACCAACCATACCTACTTCAACCTGGCCGGTCATGACCATGGCACCATCTGCGATCAGGTGCTGCATATCGACGCGGACGCGATCACCCCGGTCATCGACGGCGGCCTGATCCCGACTGGCGATTACATGGCCGTTGCCGGCACGCCGTTCGATCTGCGCGGCGGCCTGCTCATTGGCGCTGGCCTGGATGAGACCGAGGAGAATCCGCAGCTGAAGTACGCCGGCGGCTACGATCACAACTTTGTGCTGCGCAAGGGCGACGCCTTCGGCACCGCTGCGTTCATGATCGATCCTGAGAGCGGCCGCACGATGGAAGTCATCACCGATCAGCCGGGCGTGCAGTTCTATTCCGCCTGCCAGACCGATATCCCGGGCGGCAAGGGCGGCGTGCACTATGGCAAGTATTCCGGCCTGTGCCTGGAGACCCAGCACTTCCCGGATACCCCGAACAACCCGAAGTTCGGCTCCACCGTCCTGAAGCCGGGCGAGAAGTACGACACGACCACGATCTATGTCTTCGGCGTGGACGACGAGTAATTCAGCCAAATACAAAGGCCGCAGCTCATACGGGCTGCGGCTTTTATGCGCGGCAGACATTCAAAATATTGAAACTATGCGGTCAAGCTGATATAATATCAGCCATCAGGCGAAAACGGACGATTCGACGCTGTCCGTTTTCCAATCATATCGCAGGAGGATACCCATGAAGAAGAACCACAACCTGAGCAAGAAGGCCAGACAGAGCAGACGCGAGAAGATCTTTTTCGGCGTGCTCTTCGGCGCGCTGATTCTGGTGGCTGTGCTGGCGGTTTATGAGATGGTGACGCCCGAACCGGCGCAGGAAGGCATGCAGTACCTGGTGACCGGCGATGGCCATGTGCATACCATGGATGGCCAGCATGTTGGAACTGTCGATGAGTTCTTTGGTGAAGGCGCTATGGATAATCTTGTCGTCACCGAGGATGGTCATGTGCATACCGCCGACGGCACGCACGTGGGCAACATCGCGCAGGTGACTGAAGTGCCGGCTGAGGATGCAACCACGGACGCTGCTGCAACGGAAGCTGCGACGGAGTAATTTAAAACGCAAAATCACAGGCACAGCGGCTTCATCTGCTGTGCCTGTTCTTGTATGATTTTCTGCTGCGTGATAGTATATAAGCATGTGGATCAGCAAATCTCAATTTGACGAAGCAATGCGAAGGGAAGGAAACATATGGCCAAACTATATGATCGAGCTGACATTTATGATTTGATAGAAAGCGAACATCGCTATATGGCATTTATGGGGCACTGGGCCGAGGTGCTGAAGGGAAAGAATGTCAATACCTTGCTGGATGTCAGTATTGGCAGCGGCGGGGTTACCATTCCATTGCTGGATTTAGGCATAAAACTATTTGGCTCTGATTTGAGTGACGTTATGCTTAAACGCTGTGATGAAAAAATAAAGGCCAAAGGTTATGAAGCGGAATTGAAAGTCTGCGATTTTCGAAATCTTCGCGATCATTTCTCTGTGCGTTTTGATTGCGTTGCGAGCACTGGAAATAGCCTTGCTTATGTTACAAACGAAGAGCTCTTGGGCGTACTGGAGCAGATGAATGAATTGATTGTGCCGGGTGGATATCTCTACTTTGATATTCGAAATTGGGACCATGTTGTAAAAGCAAAGCAAAGATTCTATACATACAACCCGTTCTTCGATGGCGATACTCGTATTAATCTGGTTCAGTGTTGGGATCATAACGCTGACGAAACGATTGATTTTAATCTTTTGTATACATTTGAAAGGGATAACAGGATTTTTCAAAAGGAGATATTCCAGGAGCACTATTATCCGGTTTCTCAAAAGCTGCTGCTGGATAAGCTTGTGTCAATGGGTTACAGCGATATTGAGATTCGCAGATTCCCTATCCAGGCAGGCGAATATACAGAAGACTGTGATTGGTACTGTGTAATAGCAAAGAAGGGCAGCGACAGATAAGACGATTCTATATCACTGCTATTATGTGCTTTTAGTGGATTGCACGATGAATTCTGGATTCAGAATGGGCATGATGGTGTACTGTGGTGTGAACGACAAAAAAGCCAAGCTGTATTCGCAGCTTGGCTTTTGCTGTTTTTATGGATTACGCTGGGCTGCCGCCCAGACCTGCCTGAGGGATTTTATCCCTCAGACTCCCTATTACGCTTCGCGCCGGTATACGTTAGACCTCGGTATTGGTGGAGCGGAGCACGACGTCGTGCGCGCCGCCCTCGACGATGGAGACGGCGGAGACGAGCGTCAGGCGGGCCTTCTGCTGCAGCTCAGGAATGGAGAGCGCGCCGCAGTTGCACATGGTGGAGCGGACCTTGGCCAGCGTGATGTGCACGTTATCGGAGAGCTTGCCGGCGTAGGTGACGTAGGAGTCAACGCCCTCTTCGAACTTGAGCTTCTTGTCGCCGCCCAGGTCGTAGCGCTGCCAGTTGCGGGCGCGGTTGCTGCCCTCGCCCCAGTATTCCGTCATCAGGGTGCCGTTCACGTTGACCTTCGCGGACGGGCTCTCGTCGAAGCGGGCGAAGTAGCGGCCCAGCATGACGAAGTCCGCGCCCATGGCCAGCGCCAGGGTC
>JAFUOR010000110.1 GCA_017481825.1 Clostridia bacterium | reverse complement strand
TCCCGCTCTTTTATGCTAAGATGTTGGTAGTGGCTCATTGAGTTGCTCCTTTCGTAGTTGTCCGCAAACACTATTCTAAAGGAGTTTCCTCTTTGAGTCACTATTTCTTTTGGCTGTTGCACTTACATTGTAAATTCAAGCGCCGAAAAAATAAAAATACTCCACGCCCTGATCATAGCACAGCAGGCAGCAGGAGACCAGAACGCCAGCGGCAACCTTCCCGCTCATCCGGATACCTCCTCAACCGATATGCTCAGCCCTTGCACCGCTGCCACACATGAATATCAACCGTTTTTGATTGACTTTTACCTGTAGTTCCTATATCATGAAAGCAACTGAAACCCGCACAATTTCATCACAAGGAGGTCCCCTTTATGGGCATGAAACAGCTTCTCAACCTTGACTGGCGTTTCCATTTGGGCGATGAACCCGCCGCCGATTTCATGGGCTATGACGATAACGCCTGGCGCGTGGTGACGCTGCCCCACGACTGGTCGGTGGAGCATCCCTTCGACAGGAAGCACGCCTCCGGCACCGGCTATCTCCCCGGCGGCACGGCATGGTACCGCAAGCACTTCACCCTGTCGGAGGATGCGGCAGGCAAGCGCGTGCGCATCACCTTTGGCGGCGTGTACAAGCATGCCCGTGTGTGGATCAACAGCAACTATCTGGGCCAGCGCGCCTATGGTTACTCCACCTTCACCCATGACGTGACCGCTTTCGTGCATCCCGGCGAGAATGTTATCTGCGTGCGCGTGGAGCATGAGGAGGTCGCCGATTCCCGCTGGTTCACCGGCAGCGGCATCTACCGCGACGTGACGCTGGAGATCAGCGATATGAAGGCCTTCGCAACAGACGGTATCTTTGTGACCACCAGGGATGTTGTGGACGGCACCGCAACCGTCTGTGTGCAATATGAGACCCTTGGCGGCAGCGGTGCTGCCTTCGATGTGGTGGACGCATCCGGCGCCATCGTCGCCAGCGCCAATGCGCAGGGCGAGTGCGGTGAATGCCTCATCACCGTTCCTGACGCCTCCCTCTGGTCGCCGGATTCCCCCACGATGTACCGCCTGCATGCGAAGGTCGTGGCCGATGACGTCATCTCTGACGAGACGGTGATCCCCTTTGGCATCCGCACCATCTGCTTCGATGCGGACACAGGCTTCTATCTCAACGGAGTGAACATGAAGCTGCTGGGCATTTGCGTGCACCATGACGCAGGCTGCCTTGGAGCAGCCGTTCCCAAGGCTGTGTGGGAGCGCCGGGTGAAGACGCTCAAGGCTGTGGGCGCCAATGCCCTGCGCACCGCCCACAATCCGCCCGATCCGTTGTTGCTGGATGTGTGCGACGAAATGGGTCTGCTGGTCATGGATGAGGCCTTCGACGAATGGGAGGGAACGAAGAACATGTGGTGGCAGGGCCACAATGTGTACCCACCCAAGCGTTTTGGTTACGCTGAGGACTTCCCTCAGTGGCACAAAGCCGACCTGGAGGGCATGGTCAAGCGTGACCGCAACCATCCGTCCATCATCATGTGGTCCATCGGCAATGAGATCGACTATCCCAACGACCCCTATGTCACGCCGCTGTTCAACGAGGTGCTTGGCAACAACGATGCCAACAAGCCTGCTGCCGAGCGCATGTATGACAGCCGTAAGCCTGACGCAGGCCGGCTCGCCGTCATCGCAAAGGAGCTGACCGACATCGTCCACGCCGTAGATACTACCCGCCCGGTGACCAGCGCCCTTTCCTTCCCCGAGCTCTCCACCCGCACAGGCTACGCAGATGTGCTGGACGCATCCGGCTACAACTACAAGGAGCAGTTCTACGCCGAGGATCATGTCCGCTTCCCCGGCCGCGTGATCTATGGCAGCGAAAACGGACACAGCCTGAAAGCCTGGCTTGCCGTGAAGGATAACGACTATATCTGCGGCCAGTTCCTGTGGACGGGCGTTGATTTTCTCGGCGAGTGTCATGGCTGGCCGGCTCGCATCAGCGGCGCAGGCCTGATCGACCTGTGCGGCTATCCAAAGCCCCTGTACTATCAGCGCAAGGCCTACTGGACGGCGGAACCCTTCATCAAGCTGAGCACTGGACGCAAGCACGGCATCTGGGGCGAACGCTTTGCATGGGAAGGCGAAGCAGGGGAAGTGCTGCATGTTTCCGTGGCCACCAACCAGCCCAAAGCGGAGCTGTTCCTCAATGGCGAATCCCTGGGCGAAAAGGAAGTCAGCCTGGAGACCGAATGCCGTGCAACCTGGGAGGTTCCCTATGCGCCCGGCGAGCTGCGCGCAGTGGCAGGCAGCGCGATGGATACGCTCCACTCCACGGATGCGGCCTCACAGATCGTCCTCTCTCCGGACAAGACCAGCCTGGCCGCCGATGGGCAGGATCTGGTGCAGGTCGAGGTCACGCTGCTGGACGCTGCCGGTCATGTTGCCGCAGCGCATGATGAGGATATCCATTACCAGCTGATTGGCGACGCAGCCATCCTCGGCATCGAAAACGGCTCACCCGTCGATCTGACCCCCTATGCCGAAAAGCACCGCAGCACCCGCAGCGGACGCGCCATCGTCTATATCCGCGCCGGTCTCCTTGAAGGCGATGTGACGCTGCATGCCTACACCATGAACGGCCTGAAGGCGCAGTGCACCTTGGCGCAGGCATGACCTGAACCCCACAGCACATAAGGAGAGCTCCCATGAAAACCCTGATCTTTAACGGTTCTCCGCGTCCGCATGGTGATACGCAGAGCCTCATCGACCGTCTGCTTCCGGGCATCGTCGGGGAATACAGAATCGTCAACGCCTACCGGGCGCCGATCTCGCCCTGCCTGGACTGCCGGTACTGCTGGAAGCATGACGGCTGCGCCATCAATGATGAGATGCAGGAGATCTACGCCTGCATCCAGGATTGTGACCGTATCATCATCGCCTCGCCTATCTACTTTTCCGAGCTGACAGGCAAGCTGCTGGATGTCGGCAGCCGGCTGCAGACCTATTTCTGCGCCCGCTTCTTCCGCAAGGTTGAACCCATCGCCAAAAAGAAAAAGGGAGCGGTCATCCTCGTAGGCGGCGGAGACGGCCATATGGACAAGCCCTACGGCACCGCCTGCACGCTGCTGCACCACATGAACTGCTACGATATTCATCAGGCCGTGTTCTGCCACAGCACCAACGACAGACCGGCGATTGAGGATCAGGGGACACTGGAGGGGATCGAGAGCATTGCGCGATATCTTTATGGGAAAAAGGGGTAAATTTGCGCACAAAACCACGCCAAACCGCCCATGTTAATCTGCGTTGCTTGCCGCAACGGGCGAAAACGTGCAGAATGTAGAGGCAGCCACCAAAACACTCCGCTGCACGAAAGGAACGTAAGGATCATGTTTAGCGAGAACTTGAAGACCCTGCGCAAGAACAAAGGCTTTTCGCAGGAGCAGCTTTCCGTCCGGCTGAATGTTGTGCGCCAGACAATTTCCAAGTGGGAGAAAAACCTATCCGTACCGGATGCTGAAATGCTCATGAAGATTGCAGAGGTGCTGGATGTATCCGTGAATGATCTGCTGGGCGGCGGCATCGTCACGAAGCAGGAAAGCGATTCCCTTGATTCCGTCGCGTCGGAGCTCGCCAAGCTGAATGAGCTGCTGGCAGCACAGCAGAGTCAGCAGGCAGAAACACGAAAGAAAGCAAAGAACATCATCGGCGTGATCCTGATTCTTCTATTCATGGCTGCAATCTATGGCCAATGGAACGATATGTGGCATGAATTCGGTCAGAATCTGTATCACCTGTTCAACTGAGCTGCAGGAACGCAAAAAACTCCTCTAAAACCGCAAAAAACCTTTCTCAACCCCTTGCAAAACCTTGAAAAGTCTGCTATAATCCTTAATTGGCACATCCTTGCGCTACACGCAATGTGTACCGCCAAAAGTCCAAGAGGAGGTGAAAATGATGAATAGGTATGAACTGACCTACATCATCGATACTGCACTGGAGGAGACCGCTCGTAAGGAACTGATCGAGAAGGTGTCCGGCCTGATTGCTGCTAACGGTGGTGAGGTGGAGAACGTTAATGAGGAGCCTTGGGGCAAGGGCGCGAAGCGTCTGGCCTATCCCATTAACTACAAGACCGAGGGCTGGTACGTGCTGGTGACCTTCAAGGCGCCCGCTGAGCTGCCCCGCGAGCTTGAGCGTAACCTGGAGATCTACGACAGCGTCCTGCGTTACCTGGTGGTGAAGCTGGAGGTCAAGAAGAGCAGTGTGAAGCCTCGCGCTGCCCGTCCCGTGGCTGCTCCCGCTGTGGAAGCTCCCGTGGAGGAGACCGCTCCCGCTGCTGACGCCGAGTAATCGACTGACCATCAAGAGGTTTTACACATGAACAAGATCATCCTGATTGGCAATCTGACCCGTGATCCCGAGCTGAAGACCACGCCGAACGGCTACTCCGTATGCGAGTTCACCATCGCTGTGAATGACCGCAACGCCCGCCGCAATCAGCAGAATGGTCAGGACAGCGCACAGTTCTTCCGCATCTCTGCCTGGAGGCAGCTGGGCGAGAACTGCCAGCGTTATCTGGCTAAGGGTCGCAAGGTGTATGTGTCCGGTCCCCTGACCGCCCGCACCTATCAGGCAAATGACGGTTCTACCCGTGTGTCCCTCGAGGTCACCGCTGACGACGTCGAATTCCTTTCCTCCCGCAACGATGATCAGGCCGGCGGCTATGCCCCCGCGCCCTCCGCTCCCGCCCCCATGGCGCAAAACAGCGGCTTCACTGCGGTGGAAACGGACGAACTGCCCTTCTGATCTCAGGCGTTTGCCTGATTTGCAAAGGGTCAACATCTCTACAATATTACGCTTCATAGCTTGAAAAGGAGGTCATCCTCATGTCTGAAGAACGTACTGAGCGTCGGCCCCGTCCGCGTGGCGGCCGTCGTCCTCGCCGCAAGGTCTGCACTTTCTGTGTGGACAAGATCGAGTACATCGATTACAAGGACGTGAATCGTCTTCGTCGCTTCATCAACGAGCGCGGCAAGATCCTGCCCCGTCGTATGAGCGGCAACTGCGCCAAGCATCAGCGTCAGCTGAGTGAGGCCATCAAGCGCGCCCGTGCCATCGCGCTGCTGCCTTACACCGTTGACTAATTGAGATAGCGCATCCCCCGGCTTTCGTGAGAAGGCCGGGGGATTTTTTCATAAAATGGGATGCTCCTTTCACTCCGGAGCATCCCATGACTTTTTGATTGCTATTACACCAGTTCAACTTCCCAGCCAGCTAAATGACGCAGCAGCCGCAATGCATCGCGCATATCAATCGTACCGTCACCATTACAGTCCGCATTGCTTTCATTGATAACAACATCCCATCCTGCCAGATGCCGGAGGACACGCAGCGCGTCACGCATATCCACAACGCCATCGGCGGTCGCATCGCCTGCGATACGATCCGTTTCATCATAATAAATGATCTCTGCACTGCAATTTATCAGCGCGCTGGAAGCAAGCGGCTTCAGTGACACAGGCGCATAAATTGTCTGTAAGCCAGTGCAATCATTGAAGGCCGCAGTTCCCACACTTTCGACATTTGGCGGTATCGTAATCGTCGTCAAACTGGTGCAGCCTTCGAAGCAGCTCTCTGGGATTTCCCAAAGGCTGCTGGACAAGGTAACGCTTGTAAGCTTGGTACAATTTGCAAAACATCTTGAACCAATGCTGGTTACGCCGTTAGGAATGGTAACGCTTTGAAGACCTGAGCTTTCAAAAGCTTTCTCGCCTATTGTTGTAACCGAAGAAGGAATCGCAATACTCCTCAAATTACTGCATCCAAAGAATGCGACATAGGGTATTTGTTTCAGCTGACTGCTCAAACGAACGCTGCTCAGGTATTCGCAAAAGAAAAATGTTCCCGATCCTATGGAAGTAATAGAATCCGGCATGTCAACACTTTCGATAAAAAACAGCTTTCCTGATTCATCCGGAATGACATAGGATTCATCAAAGGCTTGGTCATCAATGCTCGTGACGGGATATCCCTCAATTTCAGAGGGAATTGTCAATGCCGGACTTTTTCCATTATATCCAACGATCTCTACTTCTCCATTCGTCAATTCATACTGCCAGTCTCCGCTCACACCCTCTGTCGTTTCTTCCTCCGGGGCCTCCTCTGGCACACCGATAATTACTATTCCAGGATACTCCAGGTTATGCTCCTTTCCATCTGCATCCGTCACGCTTCCTTCTGATTCCACCTCTGCATAGCCGCTGCTATCCTCGGCACAAATATTCAGCATCACAAACTCAGCATATTTACCGCCCGTTTGAGATGGATCATAAATATCGTAATCGGTTAGCGAAATTTCAAATTGTCCGCTTTTTTCAAAGAGACTAATCTTTTCAAGCTGCGATTGTCTTACTACAGATGAAGTTCCCCAGGTCGTAAAGTACCCAACATATGGCGTTGCTGCGATTGATTGAAGCGTTCTGTCGCCACCTGTGACCTCATAGGTAAAAACCGCCGTTTCACCCCAGTTAATGCGGTCA
This sequence comes from Clostridia bacterium, assembly GCA_017481825.1. Taxonomy (GTDB): domain Bacteria; phylum Bacillota; class Clostridia; order Christensenellales; family Aristaeellaceae; genus UBA11524. Next base: position 7,015 of record JAFUOR010000110.1, on the reverse strand, counting down.
GCTGCCGGTGTTATCCTTATACTGATGGGCTCTGCAATCGCTTCTCCTTTGATGGAAGCGGAATCGGACACATCATAAAAGTATCCATCATAATGGCCAAAAAGCACCCGGTACCCATATTTCGGTGTAAAACTCAGCGTGCCAGCAGCATCTGTCAACGTAATTTCCTTTATAACACTTCTTTCAACATTATTCTCATCCTTATAAAAAATCACCTGTCTGATCGGCACCGAAATATTCGTTGCACTGGTGCTGATTGTGTAAGTCAGCGTAATCGTATCGCCGATATTGACAGTATCTTTATCCAATGTAAGACTTAATGTTGCTGCCTGTGCATGGTTCAGATTCGTCACACAAAAGATACTCACAAGCAATACAAACAGCAGCTTTCTAAAAATGTTCCTGTTACAATACACCGTATTCCACTCCTTTTCGTCCAGTATCTCCAGATTATATACTTATTATATCATTTTTCTTCTTTTTTGTCATTCAGTTTCATAAACTCTGTTCAAAAAGCAGGTTTGATTCGCTCAAAAAAATCTTTTTCACAGTCATATTTCTGTCCTCCTCCGCCTATACTGTTACTACCACCATCATAAGGAGGACACCCTCATGCTTGATACCATTTCCCTGCTTCTGACCATCATCGGCGCCATCAATTGGCTGCTGGTGGGCGTGTTCCAGTTCGACCTCGTGGCGTGGATCTTCGGCGGACAGGCTGCGCTCATCAGCCGCATCATCTACACCATCATCGGTGCAGCGGGTCTGTGGTGCATCACGCTGCTGTTCAAGAACCGCGACCATGCCTGACAAAAACAGAAGCAGAACTTGACCTTCCACGGCCATCTGTATACAATAGAGAAAAGGAAACGTTCAGAAAGGACGGATGTACTGCGTGAATTACGAAGGTCTGGGCATTGTGCCCGCTAATTTGCTTTTGCCCGCCGCCCATGTGCCGGCGACGACCTGGGCGTGCGTCGCCTGCGATCAGTATACCTCCCAGCCGGAATACTGGAAGGAAACCGAATTGCAGGTGGGCGCAAACCCATCCTGCCTCAAGCTGGTGCTGCCGGAATGTTATCTGCCCGAGACGGTCCAGCGCGTACCGCTGATCCATCAGGAAATGGCCAGGTACATGGCTGACGGCACCCTCACCCAGCAGGTGACGGAGGGCTTCGTCCTGGTGGAGCGCTCCACAGCCAGCGGGCAGCGTCTGGGGCTGGTATGCGCTGTTGACCTGGAGCAGTATGACTTCACGGGCAAGAAATCCCTCATCCGACCCACGGAGGAAACGATCACGGCCCGTCTGCCTGCGCGTCTGGCGATTCGCCGGGGTGCGCCGCTGGAATCCAGCCACATCCTGCTGCTGATGGACGATCCCATGCAGTCCGTGGTGGAGCCGCTGTACGAAAAGCGCGGCGAGCTGCCACTGCTCTACGATTTTGGCCTCATGCAGGGCGGTGGTCATCTGCGCGGCTGGGCCGTAACGGATGGAGAGAGCATGTCGGGCATCCGCCATGCCCTTGGCGCCCTCAAAGCTCGGCTGGGTGCAGATCCCCTGCTCTTTGCCGTGGGTGATGGCAATCACTCCCTCGCCACCGCCAAGGCCTACTGGAATGAGATCAAGGCAACGCTGACCCCTGAACAGCAGGAGAATCACCCGGCCCGCTTTGCCATGGTTGAGGTGGAGAACATCCACGACGATGCTCTTGCGTTCGAGCCCATTCACCGCGTCATCACCGGTGTGGACGGACAAGCCCTCATGCAGGACTGGACGCTCTACTGCCGCGAGCACGGGATGGAACTGTGCGAAACCACCGGCAATGGCGAAAAAGAGCAGATCGTGACCGTCATCTGCGGCGGCCATGAGTTCACCGCAGCCATCGCCAATCCCGATGGCCCGCTGCCCGTCGCCACGCTGCAGAGGTATCTCGACCACTTCCTTGCCCGCCATCCGGAGGCGGAGATTGACTACATCCATGGCGACGATGTGGTGCGCCGTCTTGCCGCTGCACCGGACGCCATCGGCTTCCTGCTGCCGCCGCTGGACAAGTCAGCCTTTTTCGGCGCCATCGATACCCTGGGCATCCTTCCCCGCAAGACCTTCTCCATGGGACATGCCCACGAGAAGCGCTTCTACATGGAGTGCCGCCGAATCGTGTAATCATTTTGGGATCGTGCATTACGCACGGTCCTTTTTTGTGATATTGTGAGCAGAAAGACCCCATTCGACGCAAAAAATCCTTCCCTTTTTCTCCAAGGTATGGTACAATGAACTATCAAGCATTGAACCAATGCGCATTTTTGCGCGTTATCGCAGCCACACCAAAGGAGGCCACATCCATGACCCAGAAATCCGCCGGCAAGAATCCGCTGCTGATCCCGCTCATCGTTGTGCTGGTGATCGCCGTTGTCGCCATTGCGCTGCTGTTCAGCCAGAATAACAATCTGTCCGCGCAGCTTACCAAGCTCAATGACGAGGTGCTCAGCCTGACCGCGACGGTGGATACCGTGACTGCGGAAAAGAGTGCGCTGGAAGCCAGCCTCACAGAAGCGAAGGCCTCCCTGGAGGCTGCCGCCAATGCCAAGACCGAGGCGGACGCCACCATCGCCAGCCTGAACATGGAAAAGGCCAACCTGGAGACCTCCATCGCTGACCTGACCACCAAGCTGGATTCGGTAAACGATCAGCTGACGGCTGTGCAGAAGGATCTCTCCGAGGCCAACACCAGCCAATCTGAGGCAGATGCTGCCATCGCTACCCTCAATGAGGAAAAAGCCGCGCTGGAAGCCTCCATTGCCGAATTGACCTCCAAGCTGGAGACCGTCAACAATGATCTGGTCACCGCGCAGAACGACCTGTCTGCTGCCACCAGCAATCAGTCCGAGGCGGATCAGACCATTGCCACGCTGACGGCGGAAAAGGCCGCGCTGGAAGCCTCCGTGGCGGAGCTGACCGCCAAGCTGGACACCGCTAATGCTGATCTGGCTGCTGCCAACGCCGCCAAGGCTGAGGCTGACGCCGCTGTCGCCACCCTGAGCGAAGAAAAGGCAACCCTTGAGGCCTCCGTGGCTGACCTGAACACCAAGCTGGACACTGCCAATGCCGACCTCACCGCTGTGAACACCATCAAAGCCGAGACCGACGCGGCTCTGGCTGCCCTCAATGAGGAAAAGGCTGCACTGGAAGTCTCCGTTGCCGCGCTGAGCGCTGCCAAGGCTGAAGCCGACGCTACCATCACCGCCCTCGAAACCAACGTGGCCGATCTTAACGCCAAGCTTGATACCGCCAACGCTGACCTGGATGCCATGACTGCCGCCAAGGCCGACGCGGACGCCACCATCGCCACCCTGCAGACCAATGTGGCCGATCTGAACGCCAAGCTTGATACCGCCAACGCTGACCTGGATGCCATGACCGCCGCCAAGGCCGATGCGGACGCTACCATCGCCACCCTGCAGACCAACGTGGCCGACCTGAACAGCAAGCTGGATGCCACCACCGCCGACCTGACCGCCATGACTGCCGCCAAGGCCGATGCGGACGCCACCATTACTACCCTCGAAAACAACGTGGCCGACCTGAATACCAAGCTGGATGCCACCACCGCCGATCTGACCGCCATGACCGCCGCCAAGGCCGATGCGGACACCACCATTGCCACCCTCGAAAACAACGTGGCTGACCTGACTGCTCAGGGTGAGGCCCTCACTGCGGAGCTGAACACCACCAAGACGACGCTGGGCAGTGCCCACAGCACCATGGAGGAGCTTCTCTCCCAGAATGCCGCCGCCGCCGGCTATTCCAGTGACGTTATCGTCTCCGCCATCCTCAATGCAGATGGCGAGATCGCCTACCTGCGCGTGGACGCCTCTGGCGAAACCGAAGGCCAGAAGGTCATGGATCCCGCCTATCTGACCCAGTTCCTGGGCAAGTCCCTGCCCCTGACGCTGGGCGAGGACGTGGATGCTGTTTCCGGTGCTACTGTGACCTCTCAGGCTGTCATCGACGCGCTGAATCTCCTTGATCCCGCCTATGACAATATGCTGGATGACGGCGCTGTGGTGCATGAGCGCGCCAAGGTGACTGCCAAGGCCTACATTGTGACCGCTCCCGGCCATGACGGCACCGTGACCGTTACTGTGACCCTGGACAATGACGAGGTCATCAAGGGCATCAACATCAACGCCTCTCAGGAAACCGAGGGTGACAAGGTGATGGACGGCGATTTCCGCAACCAGTTCATCGGTAAGAGCGTGCCCGTCGTACTGGGCGAGGATGTGGACGCTGTCTCCGGCGCCACCGCTACCTCTCAGGCCGTTGTGGACGCTGTGAATAAGCTGGGCGACTGATCCCCTTTATCCGAATCCACGGCGCGCTTGTCCCTTGCAGCAGGCGCGCCTTCATCTTTTCCAAGTAAGGAGGAACGCTTATGTTCCATTCATTCCGCAGGCTATCCGCCCTTGTGCTGGCACTGCTGATGCTCTTCAGCCTGCCCTTTGGTGGCGCCATCGCCGAGTCCTACGAGGCACTCTCGGCTCAGATGCTCACGCTGGAGGAGCAGTTTGCCGAGGTCAACGCGCTTAAGCTTGCCGCTGACAGTGCCGTTGAAACCCTGACCGCCAGATTTGAAGCCCTTTCAGAGGATGACCCGGAATACCTGATTATTCAGGATCAGCTCATCGAGACCATGATTGCGCAAGAGGAATACGACGCGCAGGTCATGGCGATTCTGGAAGAGATCATGGCACTGGAGCCGCTTCTGGCCGAGGCGGAAGCAGCGCAGGCCGAGAAGCTGCCGGAGGACTGCGTTTCCTACACCGTGAGCGTCCGGGCCTTTGCCAGCGATGTGACCATCATCGCATCCATTGACAGCAAGCATGTCATCCACGCCCTGGACATCAATGCCTGCGGCGAAAACAAGGGCATTGACGTGATGGATGACGGCTTCCTGGAGCAGTTCATCGGCAAGACACTGCCCGTCGTCATCGGCGAGGACGTGGATGTCAGCACCGGTGCAACCATCACCTCCGAGGCAGTGATCGATGCTCTGAACGAGCTCGTAGCGCCCATCACACCGCAGGGCATCGCCGATTATCTCTTTGAGCATGGCGAGCTGCCGGACAATTTCATCACCAAGAAGGAAGCGCAAAGCCTCGGCTGGGACAGCAGCTACAATTATGTCAGCGATGTTGCGCCGGGCAAATCCATCGGCGGCGACCGCTTCGGCAACTATGAGGAACTCTTGCCCGACAAGAAGGGCCGAACCTGGTACGAGGCCGATTGCTACTACACCGAGGGTAAGCGCAATGCCCATCGCATCCTCTTCTCCAGCGACGGACTGGTGTACTACACCGACGATCACTACGAGAGCTTCACCCAGATGTTCCCCAGCAATTAAAGGAGGCAAATCAACATGAGCAACACCGAAAATCGCAAGGAAGGCAGCAGCAAACTTATCCTGATCCTCATCATCCTCCTGGGCCTGATCTTCGTCACCATCACCCTGCTGGAGACGCGCGATCTGTCCAGCGAGCAGGCCGTCCAGATCCAGACCCTGACCGCTCAGGTCGAAGCCCTGCAGGCCGAAAACGTCGAGCTGACCACGCAGCTGTCCGAGGCCAATGACAAGCTGGCCCTTTGCGACGCCGCCCTTCAGGAAGCCTGGAACGCCATCCAGTTCCTGAAGGATGGGTATATGGCAGAATAAGAAGAACGCGTCCCGCAAAAGCTGGAATGTGATTTGTCAAGGATAGATTTATCCTTTCACTTCGCAGGAAGATAAAATAGGCAAAGCGCACTTGCACACCACCTTTAGGGTGATGAGTCAGTGCGCTCTTTTTCTTGCGTTTTTGAGTCCGGTTGTTCAACTGCAAATTGGAATTTATCGAATTCTAAGTTTTTGATGGAGAGCTTCCCGCTTACAGGTTGCTCCGTTAAATGCAGGCCAAGCATCAATGCCGTCGCCGTTTTTTCTGGGTATAATGTGAATATGAAAATGCGGCACAGATTGTCCTGCACTTTCGTCACTGGCATTCAACAAATTTATGCCATCATATCCGCAGTTATCAACGCAATGATCGGCAACTTTTTTCACCGCTTCCATCAAGTGGTGAAGGTTTTCTACATCACAGTCGAGAATGCATTTGACATCATTTTTAGGTATTGCCACCATGTGACCATCGACATCATCCGCAATATCCATAAAGACCATCGCATACTTATCTTCATATACCTTTAACGACGGAATCTCGCCGTTTGCAATTTTACAAAACACACAACTCATATCCAATATCCTTTCGCCAAATTCAAGTTTTTCGCACTCATTTTATCACAGCGGAATAAAAACAGCAAGGCGATCCGTCTGGCTTGCTGCATGAATAAAGCACAATCAAAGCATACCTATACGGCGCAGAACTCCGTACAATATCAAAAGTTTCACCCATGCCTTCTTGCTGCTTACAGCCAGCATAACACTTGATTTTCTTCCTGACAAGAATAAGTTGTGACAAACGCCCATTTTCCCTCATAAAAGCGCCTGAAAAACCGCTTACCCCCTTGCAAAATGCAGGAAAAACGGGTACAATAATGGATGGGAATAATCACCCGTGAATGACTTAAGGAGGTATCTTCCAATGGCTGTTAAGGTTGCTATCAATGGTTTCGGCCGTATTGGCCGTCTTGCCTTCCGTCAGATGTTCGGTGCCGAGGGCTACGAAGTCGTCGCCATCAACGACCTGACCTCTCCCAAGATGCTGGCTCACCTGCTCAAGTACGACACCGCTCAGGGTGCCTACTGCGGCAAGATCGGTGAGAACACCCACACTGTGGAAGCCACCGATGACTCCATCATCGTCGACGGCAAGGAGATCAAGATCTACGCCGAGAAGAACGCTGCTGACTGCCCCTGGGGCAAGCTGGATGTGGACGTCGTGCTGGAGTGCACCGGCTTCTACTGCTCCAAGGACAAGTCCATGGCCCACATCACCGCTGGCGCCAAGAAGGTCGTCATCT
>JAFUOR010000109.1 GCA_017481825.1 Clostridia bacterium | reverse complement strand
GCCAGTTGACGGTGGCGTCCATGCCCTTGGGCACGTAGGTGGACGGCCAGGCATGGGGGCTGCGGTCAACGATCTCCAGATTGGCGCGGGCCACGGCATTGAAGAGGGTCGAGCTGGTCTGGCACACGCCGCCGCCGATCTCCGGTACGCTCTGCCCGCCGGAGATGGCCGTAGCCTCCTTGTAGCCCTTCTCCGCCGTGCGCTGGCCCGTGGCCTGGTTGAAGGAAAAGGTCTCCCCCGGCAGCACGGTGGTGCCGCTGATGGCCTGAGCGGAAAGATCCACGGTGGTATTGCGGTTGCTGTTGCTGGTGGTCTCTGTGGTGTAGGATGCGATGCGGGTGAAGCTGTTCATCAGCTCCGCCTTGGTGACCGAGGCCAGCAGCACCTGCGGCTCAAAATAGACCGTGTCATAGTACACGCCGCTGTCCAGACGGCTGATCACCTGCTGATACAGGTACTCCGGGTCGATGTACAGGCCGCTCTGATCGCTGTTGAAGGAGAACGTCCTGGTGTTCATATCGAACTGCGCTACGGAGGCATTCACCGGATCGCGGTTGATGGAGGCGGCGATGCCGCTGGTCAGGCTGCGCACCGCATCATGATCGTAGGACATCTGGGTGTAGAAGGCCGTGGGCTGCTGATAGAGCGCGAGGACGGTATTCAGCCGCTGGCGGAAGGGCGTCACACCCGTGCCGCGGATGGCCGTTGAATTGCCGCGCCCCAGGGAGTAGGCCAGCTCCACCACCTCCGCCGTATTGCGGTAGAGGGGTACGCTGTTTGAGTCGATATTCCACGTATACCCCAAGCCGCTCACGCTGATGACAAAGCTGGAGCCCGCCACCTGACCCGTGGCATTCACGGCATTGATGGCCTCCTGCTGCGTCATGCCGCCCACATGCACGCCGTCGATGTAGATGCCCTCGTAGATGCGATCCCCGGCCATGAACTGCTTGTAGGTCTCATGGGCGTTCACGGTATCGCGATCCAGGTGGATGATGCTGCCGTTGGCGAAGGCAAAATTGGGCATGTTGGCATACTGGATCCCCGTGAGCTGGGGCAGGGCGAACATGGCGATCATGCCCGTGCACAAGAGGCACACCATCGCCACGAGGAACCACAGCCCCGTATGCCCGTCGTGCTTACGTTTCTTCTTGGGCTGCGGCGCGCGGACGCTGTGCAGGGCGGGTTCGTCAAAATCGCTGTAATCCGGCAGCGTGCGGCTGCTCCGCACGGTTTGCCCCATCTGCGCCGCGTGGCGCGAGGCTGCCCCTGCCGAGTCCGCCCGCATCTGCTCCTGACGGCGGAGCAGCTCTTCCGAGCGTCCGATGGGCTGCCTGACCGTCTGGGACTGGCGCGGCTTGCTGACCGGCGCAATGGGCTCCGGCTTCTGATGCTGCGCCGCCCGGCGGTTGCGCCCGGTAGGTGTGTTGGTCATGGGATTCCTCCTAAAGCAAAAATGAATAATGAAGAGAATATCTTATTCAGCTTCATTATTCATCTGTTGTATGGTTTATTGCGCCCTGTGGGCCATGCGGTAGGAAAGCGTCTGCAGGCTGTCGCTCAGGTGGACGTTGACCACCAGCATATCCTCGGGATGGCTCAGATCCGTGGGGGCGAAGTTCCACACCGCGCGCACGCCGCTGTCGTAGAGGCGCTGCAGGGTCTCCTGGGCATTGCGTTTGGGCAGCGCCAGCACGGCAATATCGACCACGTTCTCTGTCAAGAATGCCTCCAGACTGTCCATGTGGTACACGGGAATGTCATCCACCTGCGTGCCAGCCTTGTCCTCCGCCACATCGAACATGGCGATGGTCTTGAAGCCCTCCCGGGAGAAGGTGGGATAGCGCGCCACCGCGCAGCCGATGTTGCCCGCGCCCAGAATGATAACGCGATGCTCCTTCGTCAGCCCAAGGATCTCGCCGATATGCCCCTTGAGCTCCGACACCTTGTAGCCATAGCCCTGACGGCCAAAGCCGCCGAAGCAGTTGATATCCTGACGGATCTGCGAGGGCGTCAGATGCATCCTCTCCCCCAGCTCCTGCGAGGAGATGGACGTCACCCCTGCCGCCTCCAGCTCGCGCAGATGGCGGTAATACCCCGGCAGACGGCGGATCACCGCGTCCGATACATGCCCTGCCATGGCACTTCCTCCTTATCGTACAACACGCATGTGAAAATCTTAACAGACTGATTATAGCACACTTCTGCGCAGATGGCAAGAACAATTGCCGACATTTACAGGGTGGCCTCATCCAGATTCCCATTTCCAACAATGGCAGAAAGGGTTAGCATGCACACCGATCACAAGCTGGTCATCACTTACTCCCGCATCCCCCCGCAGGATGGGGCCGCCTCTTGCTGTAACAAAAGTACGCGCGGGGTGCAGGGCCAGCGTCCCTGTCCGCTCATTTCCTGTGATTGCGTACCTCGCCGCGCAGGATATCCCCTGCCCGCACCTGATGGGGCGTGACCATCGCAATGATCTCCCCGCCGATGCCCAGGGTATCCACCACATCGCCGGTCTTTTCCCGCAGGAAGGGGACGGCGGCGAAGGCCTTCACGCCCTCCGGGGTCAGCAGCTCCAGCACATCCCCGGCATGGAAGCGGTTCTTGAGCAGGAAACGCGCGGGGACGCCGGGAGCAGCGTCCTCCACCGCACGGGCGATGAACTCCCGATCCTGATGGAAGCCCTCCGCGCCGCCGGGCTGCGCCGGGTGATCAATGGCAAAGCCCGTATCGCTGTCGCGGTGGCTGGCGCAGGCAAGCTCCTGCATGAAGGCGGGCAGCTCCGCCTTAAAGGCCTCGGGGCTTTGCGCATAGAGGTCAAGGGCTCGGCGGTAGGCTGCCGTCACCGTGGCGACGTAGTATTCCGTCTTCATGCGGCCCTCGATTTTCAGGGAGGCGATTCCCGCCCCGATAAGCTCGGGCAGAAGGGGCATCAGGCACAGATCCTTGGCAGAAAAGATATACGTGCCGTTTTCGTCCTCGCTGACGGGCAGGTATTCGCCGGGGCGCTTCTGCTCCACCACATGATACTGCCAGCGGCAGGGCTGAGCACACTCCCCCTGATTACCGCTGCGGCCCACCAGCGCCGCCGAAAGCAGGCAGCGCCCCGAATAGGCCATACAGGCCGCGCCATGCACGAAGGTCTCGATCTCCATGCCATCAAGCTGGGCGATCATGCGCTTTGCCCGCTCGATGGACACCTCCCGTGCCAGGATCACCCGCTCACAGCCCAGCTGCTGGTAGTGCTTCACCGCCGCGGTATTGACCGTGCTGGCCTGGGTGCTCACGTGCAGCGGCAGCTGCGGCACCTGCCCGCGCAGGGTCACCACCGCGCCAATATCGCTGACGATGGCAGCGTCCACGCCAATTTCCGATGCGATTCGCGCCGTTTCGACAAAATCCGCCATCTGATCATCAAAGGGGAAGACATTCATCGTCAGGTAGAATTTCTTCCCGGCCGCATGGCAAAGGGCGACGGCCTCACGCAGCTGCATTTCGTCAAAATTGCCTGCAAAGGCCCTGAGGCCAAAGCGCTTCATGCCGCCATAAACCGCGTCCGCACCGAAGTGGAGGGCTGTTTTCAGCGCCTCCATACTTCCGGCAGGACACAATAATTCCGGTATCCTCATACTTTCATCCTCGGTCATTCGGCCAAATCTTACTCAATGCCGCGCTCGGCGTCATATTCCCGCCACAGGGGCGCGTAGATCGCCACGGCCTGCTCATGCTCCTGCAGCGTGCGGGAGAAATGCAGCTCGCCGCTCTCAGGATCCTTGGCGCAGAAGTACAGGTAATTCTCCGCCAGATAGGTCGAATCCGGATACAGCGCCGCCTCGATGGCCGCCTCGCTGGGGTTGCACACCGGGCCGGTGGGCAGACCCGTCACCTGATAGGTGTTGTAGGGGCTGCTGATGGCCAGGTCGCTGTTGGTCAGGCTCATCTTGCGCACGCCGGTGACGTAATGGATAGTCACGTCGCTTTGCAGCTTCACGCCCTGCTTCAGGCGGTTGTGGAACACGGCGGAGACCTTCGCAAAGTCCTCCTCCTTGGCCTCCTTCTCGATCAGGGAGGCCAGGGTGATGATCTCATCCATCGTGTAGCCCAGCTCCTCCGCGCGATCCTGGCTGGTCACGGGGAAGGTGTTCTCCGTCTGGCTGAGCAGGCGGCGGATGATGTCCTCCGCCGTGGCGGTGACGTACACCTCATAGGTGTTGGGCGAAAGATAGCCCTCCAGGACGTACTTG
>JAFUOR010000023.1 GCA_017481825.1 Clostridia bacterium | reverse complement strand
TCTTGTTTTTCTTGCTCTCTTGTGTTACCATTGCCTTGACGATTGAGTCCTTTCATTAGTTTGGGTGTGGTAGCTTTATTCTAATGATCTCAATCGTCTTTTTCTATACCTTCAGTCTCACTTCTATTGTAACGCTACACAAATCCGGGGTGAAGCTGCGCGTAATGCCCATCCTCTGTGCATTTGAGGCCCGAAAAAGTGTCACTTGCCGCCTGCCTTATTGAAATAGCATTGGCCCGGTGATAGAATGAATAACGAAGGGAGGAGCGGTATGAAATACACGCTGGAACGCATCCATGAGGGCGAGGACGAGGTCATCGTCCGCTATCGGGAGCTTACGCAGGAGATTGATCAACTCCTTCTGTACCTGACATCGTCCCGGAGGAAGCTGATCGGCGCCAAGGACGGCGCACAGGTCGTGATCGACACGCCGGGCATCCTCTATATCGAGAGCGTGGACGGCAAGACCTTCGTTTACACAGCGGACGAGGTACTGCAGGTGGACTATACCCTGGCCCAGATGGAGCAGCTGCTCCATACGGTCAACTTTTTCCGCTGCAGCAAATCGATGATCCTCAACATTGATAAGGTTGCCGCGCTGCGGAGCCTGGCCTCCAACCGCATCGACGCCACCATGCGCAATGGCGAGCACATCCTCATATCCCGCACCTATGCCTCGGATTTCCGCAAGCGCCTGAAAGGGGAGAAATGCGATGAGTAAGAAGATATGGGCGCTCGTGGAGCGCTGGCTGACCATCAAGATCGGCGTAGAGATCAGGTGCTGCCTGACCTTCTTCCTGATGATGTTTTTCTACTGCGTCCATCGTCTGTTGGGGGGGATGGCGGAGGCAAACATATGGCACATCGCCCAGATGATCCTGATCGCCTACCTCTTTGGCTGGGTGCAGGCACTTCTGCATGCGGACTTTGATGAGATGGACGGCCTTGGACTGAAGGAATGGGCCGTATTGATCCTGGGTGCAGCGGCATACGCCCTGACCGCATGGCTTGGCCAGTGGTTCGGCCAAAGTGTCGCTGTTACCTTCCTGTTCCTGATCTACATGATCGGCTGTGGATTGTGCACCATGCTGATCTACTGGATCAAGCGCACCATCGACGCCAGGCTGCTGAATGCGGAGCTGAAGGAATTTCAGTGCCGCCGCGAGGAATGAAAGGGAGAAGCATCATGCAAAGGACGATCACCCCAAAGGATGCAGCGCGCATCATTCGCAAAAAGCCCATGACCAAGAGCATCGAGAAGGGCTATATCGCCCATGGCTGGTCAGAGCACCTGCCAGCTGTGTATGCCCGGGCCGCCGCCCTGTTTGCTGAAAACGCTCAGGCAAGCCGGGCGCTGCATACCCACCTGGAGCAGCTTCTCCCCATGATCGCCTTCTATGAGTCCCTCCGGACGGTCACCGGCAGCCGGGAGCAGGCGCTGGCATTCATGGATCAGTGGGCCTTCATTGAGGTAGAGAAAATGATGAAAATCGCCCGGACGGTGATGAAACCGGGGCTGTACCGCCTGGTGCCCACTGTCTGCGGGTGGATGCTGGACAGGTTGTTTGGCGAGAAGGCAGGCTTTGCTTACCGCCCCGTTCCCGGAGGCAGGAAATTTTCCGTCGATATGACCCGCTGCCCCTATGTGGATACCTGCGCAAGATACGGCTGTCCCGAGCTGACGCAGTTTGCCTGCCGGGCGGATGACGTGACCTATGGCACGCTGCACCCCCGGCTCATCTGGGCGCGCACGCAGACCCTGGGCATGGGCGGCGAGTGCTGCGACTTCCGGCTGCATGTGAAGGAGAAATAAGCATGAAATTCTACGAATCCGGCGTCCACGGCGGCAGGACGGTCATGCTCCTGCCTGGCAACTTCATGACCCACCGCCAGTTTGAGCACATTGCGCCGATGCTGGCGGAGGAATACCGCGTCATCGCCGTGGACTTTGACGGCTATGATGAAACCGGCGAAACCACCTACACAACCGCGCAGGATCAGGCGGACAAGCTGGCGGCCTATATCCGGGAAAACCTCGGCGGCAGGATTGATCTGGTGTACGCGGAATCGCTGGGAAGCTGCCCGGCGGCGTTTCTGACACAGATTCCGGACATCCAGCTGGGTGGCGTGATCCTCAGCGGCGTGCAGTATCTGCACTGGGGGATGCTCGATCCGCTCGTGGTGGCGGTGGCATCGCCCATGACGCACTCGGTGATGCGGCATTTTGTCAAGGACGGCCAGCTGAATTTACCGGCTTTCCTTATCAAGAGCCTTGGTCGTGATGGTGAAAGCATGAATGCGCTGGTGAAGCAGCTTTGCCAGAACCCGACGCTGGAGACCACAAGGGCCACCTTCCGCACAGGCACGGAGTTCTATCCCAAGCATGTCAGCGCCTGGGAACCGAAGGCGGAGGTAAAAATTGCCCTGTGGTACGGCGGGAAGGAAAAGAACATGGGCAAGGCTGAAAGGGAGCTGCGCCGCGCTTTCCCGGGCCTGACGACCCACGTCTTTGAGGGCATGGGCCATGGCGAAAACGTGGAGCATCCCGACATGGTGATTCGCGCGCTGAAAAGCTTCATGGGCTGATAAGGAGGAGCAATGATGGACAAGAAATTGCATGCAGAGGTGCGCAGGCTGCTGCTTATCGGCCTTGTGGCTTCCCTCGTCACGGTCATAGGCGGCGAGCTGCCCATCGGCTGGACGGTGTATCCTGTCATCCGGGGCGATGTGACGGGCATGGCAGGGATGCTGATCGGCAGCGGAAAGCTGTCGGTACTGCAGCTTGCCTGCGGCGTGCTGTTTGGTGGAGTCGGAATTGCGCTGCAGTATTTCGGCTTTGAGGGTGCGGCGAGGCTGGTCGGTGCGCACGGCAACAGGAAAAGCGCCCGCATCATGCACTGGGGCGCTGCGGCCACGGCAGGGCTGGGCGGCATCGTCCATGTGATCTGCGTGGCGCTGATGTTTGTGTGCAGGGTTGTTGATCTCTCCGGCGTGACCGGATTGGCGAACATCCCCCAGCCGGTGCTGGATTTCGCCCTGTGGCTGGTCATGCCCATCAGCGTGGTGTTCATGCCGGTTTACTACGCCATGTGCGTCGCGCTGTTTGCCGCCGTGGTGCGCGGACGCACCAGTTTGCCCCGGTGGGCGGCGGTGCTCAATCCCCTCACAGCAACGCTGATGATCAACGCCCTGCCGGTGGTTTTCCCAGCCTCGCCCATGGTCAATGCGCTGGGGATGGCGAATATGGGCATCGGTTCGGTGCTGACCTTTGGCGGCCTGCTGATGCTGACAGGGAAGGAGCCGCCCGCTGATCAGGCAGACGGGCAGCGGTAATGCTCGTGCTGCCATAAAAAAGGCCCGGCCTGTTCAGCCGAACCTGTAATAGCAACCTGGCCCGGGCAGAGATGCTCGGGCTATTCCTTTGTCAAAACGGGCATTTCACGCAGAAGGTCTTCCCATCCAGCTGCGGAAGCTCGCCGCCGGTGTCAAGGGTCAGCTGCGCCGCGCACAGGCAGAGCCTTCCCTGTACCTTCTGCTGGCGGTTGAAGGCGCGGTCACCATAAACGTCATCACCCAAAAGGGGATGCCCCAGCGCTGCCATGTGTGCGCGAATCTGATGCGTGCGCCCCGTGACCAGATGCACCAGCAAACGACTGATGGGCCCCGCTTCAAGGGTTTCGTATTCTGTGATGATAGGCCTCGCGCCCGGCACCTGACTGTCGTGGATGGTTACGCGTGCTGCCTTGGCGTCCTTGACAAGATAGGCCTTGCAGCTTGCCTGCGGAGGCTTCATCATACCGCGGACGAGGCAGATGTAACGCTTGTCCATCGTGCGCTCCTTGAAGGCGCGGCTCAGGATGGCCTCGGCGCGCTCGTTCTTGGCAAAAAGCAGCAGCCCGCAGGTCTGGTTATCCAGCCGATGACAGGCCTTGGGGGGATGAGCGGCGGTATCCTTTCGCTGCACATGCTTCAAGGCAAGCTCGCTCAGCGTCACGCCGCCCTTTTCATCGGGCTCTACGCTGATGCCGGCGCGCTTGTTGACCAGCAGCACATCCTCATCCTCATAGACGACGTCCACCAGGGGGGCAGCCTGCTCCATGCAGAACAGCTCGACCTTCTGCCCGGCGGCAACGCGCACATCGGGCTTGACGCGCTTGCCATCCAGCTTCACATCGCGCCGCTGAAAGCTCTGCTGCGCCGTGCGGGCAGGGAGCTCGGGCAGGAAGCGGCGGATGCAGGCGTCAATGCGTTGTCCGGCGGAGGCTGCATCGATAACGAATTCGTATTTCACTGCACTGCCTCCGTATGGATCGCGCCCCAGCGCGGCGTGCGCTGATGCAGCGCGGCGACGGCGTCACGCATTTCAGGGGTGGGCTGCACCGTCAGCATGGCGGCGAGCACCTCCTGCATTTCCCGCAGGGATACGCCCTGCTTGGCCAGGATGAGCAGATCCTCCACCGCATCCTCCTCGCGGATCTCCGGGCGGGTCGCACCGATCAGCAGGCCATACATCTGATCGAACAGTGGGCGCTCGTCAGGCAGCAGACCTTCCATGGCCCCGCGCATGGTTTCCTCGTCAAGCTCCAGGGAGAGCTCCTGACGCGTGGGATGAAGCGTCAGCATCTGCTCCGGATCCGCCAGGCCGGGGTGAAGCAGCAGCATATCGCCGCTGCGGTCATACATATAGTCATAGGCAGTGCGCAGGTAGCGCATGGCCATGGCATGGTCAAAGGCATAGGTGCCGTCCACCACCTCGTTCAGCAGGTGATAGAGGGGCTCCTCGAAGTGGAGCAGCCCGCCGATGTAAAGCAGCGCCCGGATGACGGCGTCGTGCCGCAGGAGCCGCTCGCGGATCTCGATGTGCTGGCGGGTAGAAAGAACCATCGTCAGCGGCATGAGGAGCTCGTGGGGGAGCGTGATGATAATGCGGTTTTCCTCCCGGTGAATGGTGCACCAGAGGCGGCGCACCAGCGATTCTGCCGCGCTGGTTTCCTCCCAGTCCATCAGCTCTGCCTTGCCGCCCAGGCTGATGAGGCGCTCCAGCAGCATGTGCTCCTCGATGCTCAGCAGTGCCGCCTCCACAGGCAGGGCGGAGAGCACCTGCGACCTCAGCTCATGCACGGTGTGCAGATGCGTCAGCTGCGGATGCTCCTGCGCATCGTAGGAATACCCCCAGAGGGTCTCCACATTCACATCCGTGCAGCCATCAAACAGACCGAAGGACGGCAGTGCGGCCAGGCGTTTTTCACAGGCCTCGAGCTGCTGCTCCCGCAGTACGCTCATGGTCTTGTCCGCCCAGTGCAGTCGCTGGACATTGATTTCCCGCAGCATGATCCATCCTCCGTCTCCAAGAAACTTTCGTATCCTCTATTATACGGGACGAATCGTGTCTGTCAAGTGTCACAGGAAGTCCTTTGGCCGGGAAATGCTTGGATTAGCGCTGCATTTTGTCAATTTTCATAAGGAAAAGGGGATGCAGCGCGCATCCCCTCAGAATTATATTTCGTCCAGCAAAGTCTCCATGGCGATCGTCACCTGAATGATTCCTGCCTCCTCCGGCGCGACGGTACCCGCCAGCAGGAAGAAAACCGGATCGCCGTCCTCGTTCAGGTAGAAGTCCTCCTCGGGATAGAAGCCCGCCTCGAATTCCTCAAAGGTCAGATCATCCCAAAGGGCGATGTCCATGTCCTGCAGGGCGTTCCATACCAGCTCACGCACGCAGGCGTCTGCTTTGGCCGTCTGGCGCTCCTTGTACCATTCATCGCTTTCGTCATCCGCCAGGATGCCCAGCACGTAGGGCAGGCTCACGATGGTGCCGGCCTTTTCACCCGTCAGCGCAAAGACGTGTCCGGCGGCAATGTGGGAGGTGAGCTCGCCGCCGCTGCGAGCGGTCTTGGTCACCGCGACGGACAGGTAGCTGTCATTCAGGCAGGTGATCTCATAGCTGATATCCACCTGCTTTTGCGCCTCGCCCTCCTGCACATCGCTGGCGAGCATGGGCACCTCAAAGCCCAGCGCGTCGGTCACGGTGAGTTGATAGGTGGTATTGATCATCACGGCAATGTCGCTGTTACCCGCGATCTGCGGATAGGCGTAGCGGTAGACATAGCGTGCCTCCGCTTCGGAGGCTCCTTCGGGATAGCAGTACACGCCTGCGAGGTCATCGGCGAAGGTGAGGGGAACGGCGTCTGTGCCTTCTGCCATGGCGGGAACAGACAGCAGCAGGGCCAGCAGGCAAAGGATCAGTCGCTTCATGCTTTGTTCCCTCCCTGAATATCCTGTGCTGCGCTGATGGCCGCCACGTTGCCCTCGCCTACTGCCTTGGCGATTTGCAGAGGCTGTCCCGTGCAGTCGCCAGCTGCGTACACGCGGGGGAGGTTGGTGGCCATGCGGCGATCCACGCGGATGAATGCGCCCTCAGTCTCAAGGCCCGGCAGCAGGCTGTCGGGCGAAACCGCCGGACGGAAGATGAACACGCCGTCATAGACCCCTTCGCCCTGGCTGGTCACCAGGCGGATACGCCCATCCTCCAGGCGGATAAGCTCCTTGGGCGTGCCCTCGCACAGGGTGTAGGGGACATGCTCGGGCTGTTCGTGTTTGGCCATGAAGTAGTAATCCACCCTGGAGGCGAGGCCGCTGAGGAATTCTGCTTCCTCTACGCCGCCGGTCCAGGCAGAGAGCACAGCCACCTCGCGGTCACGGTAGAACATGCCGTCGCAGGTGCCGCACCAGCTCACGCCCTGGCCGATGAGTGCTTCCTCACCCGGCAGGAGCTTGGGACGGGCAGCGCCCATCGCCAGCACGATGGCCTTGCTCTGGATGATATCATTGCCTACAAGGGTCATGTACTCGTCACCGGCGGGCATAATCTGCCGGGCCAGCTGCGGCAGGATGGTCGCGCCCATGTCCTCCGCCTGCTGGCGGAAGATGCGCAGCATGTCCTTGCCGGACACCTGAGGCAGACCCGGATAATTGTCAATGCGCTCGGCCTTTTGCAGCCAGCCGGTGGCGGAGGTCGCAGCCGCGACAATGACAGTCAGGTCGCGCTGGCGGGCCGTCAGGGCGCAGCTCCATGCTGCGGGGCCGGAACCGATGATCAGAACATCGCAGTTTGCCATAAAAACTCCTTATTGATAGGTGTAGCGCGCGATGAGCCACGGCATGCCGTTGTAGGTGCCATACGCGTCGCAGTAAATGCTGTAATATTCGCCTTCCTTCCAGGTGGTTTTGGTCTGGTTCTCCAGAAGCACCGGGCGGGACTTACCGTCGTCAGAGCAATAGATCACGGCCATCTGGGGTTTATCGCTGACGAAATGGTCGATGGTGCCCACGGCGACGTAAATCTGCGTGCGCTCAGCGCGGACGGCGATGTTAGACAGCAGCTCCGCATATTCCGCATCGCTGTTCAGCGGCCAGGCCTTGGGGGTGTACACATCGGCGCTGGGCAGATAGTAGATCTGATAATCCACCTGGGAGGTCTTTTTGCCGGGGAAGGAAGCGGTCAGGGAAATGGTGTTGTAGCCGATCTTGTCAAAGACGGCGTAGAAGGAGAACTCACCCGTGGTATCCAGCGTGGTGATGTTCAGATCGGAATGGGGCGAGAGAATCTCGATCTCCGCGCCGGGAAGGGTGGTTGCGGTGATCTTGAGCTCCGACAGGCTGGTGGAGGTATACGTCGTGGCGGCAAGGTCGAGGGGAATCTCCTGCACCTCGCGGTAGAGCACCACCTGCATCGAATTCTCGCGGCAGTAGGGGCTGCGCACAGAGACGTTGAACACATTGTCGCCGATGGGCTGCACGGTGGCGTTGTAGGTCAGCTCGCCGTTTTCGTTCACCGTGTCGGATACGTTCTTGCCGTTGATATACACGGTGGATTCCGGGCGGACGTTGAAGAGCATGGAATACATGGCCGTGGTGACCTCAATGCGGCTCTGCTCGGGGGTGACCAGTTCAATGGGGCTGAGAGGGATGGTAATGTCATAGGTGATCAGATCAAGGGGCTTTTGCCGTCCGGAGGTGGTTTTGAGGTAGGGCGTGAGCGTCACGGACATGGAGGATTCCGTGATGTTCTCCAGCTCCTCGTACCAGGTGTAGTCCGGAATTTCGATCGTCGCGAAGCCGCCCACGACCTCATAGGAATCATGCAGCTCACGGATGTAAATCTGCTGCCCGTCCTCGCCGGGGATGAGGATGGTATGCGCTGCCAGATCATCAACGATGGAGGCGGTGACAGATGCACGGTTCTGATCGGCAGTCTCCTGGGCCTTCATGCGGAAGTAGGAGACGCCGAAGAAGATGCAAAGTCCCGTCACGCCAAGCATGAGGATGGCGGTCAGCATGCGGATGATACGGCCCAGTCCCTTGCGGCGGGAGCGCGTCGGCGGCAGTTCGCTGATGCTCGGCGGCTGCTTGAAGACGTTGTACTGCTGCATGTCATCGACGATGGGATCGTAGGTGCGGGAATCCTGCCACTGACCGGGATTCTGCACCACGCGTGTGCCGCGGGGATTGCGCACCGGCGTGAAGACGACCTCCGCAGCTTCCTGCGCCTCCTCGGCCGCCGGCTCCTCCACGGGAGCCTCTGTTTCCTGCACTGCGCCCCGGGGCTGGATGCGCACGGTGGTGGCGGGATCGTCAACGATGTCAAAGAAGGTGTCGTGCTGGGTGGTCTGCGTGCGGTAGGTCATGGAGGTGGGCGCGGCGCCGCGTCTGGCGGATTCCTGCCGCAGCCTGCGCTGGCGGCGGGTACCTTCCTCCTTGCGGGCCTTGAGCTCCGCCATTTCGGCAGCCAGCACCTCGCGGTCGTCGGGGGTCACATTGATGTCGCCGTCTTCGTCCACGCGCATGTACTCCTTGCTCAGATGCTCGTCCTTGAGCTCCGAGCGCCAGGAGGGCTCGACCGGCGCGCCGCTGTCAAACTCCGTGCCGCAGCGGATGCACCGGGGTAGGGATGCGCGATTCCATTGGCCGCAATGGGGACACTTCATTTGAATGCTCCTTAATCAATAAAGTCGTCTTCATCGTCATTGAGGACAAGCCAGCTGTTTTCCAGGAAGTCCTTCATATCCTCGCGGGATTTGACCCAGTCGATCTCCTGCACGGACATGCCGGCGTAGCTGATGGGGGATACGGCGTCATCCTGGGGGATGCGCAGCTCCTCAATGGTGCAGGAGCGCAGGTTGTAGGCCTGCTCCATGGCCTGCACCATTTCCTCCATGGTCATGTTGGTCATGGTGGTGTTCTTGGCGATGGAGTCCACCAGCGCCCGGGCCTGATCATAGCTCATGTTGCGGCACTTGTCCGCCAGGGTCGAGAGCACCGTGCGGGCGCGCTGGGTGCGCATGAAATCGCCGCCGCCGCCCGCTTTGCGGATGCGCATGTAGATGACCGCCGCACGTCCGGTGAAAAGGTAGGTGCCGGCACGGTTCATCTTGGGGGTCGTCTGGTCGCTGTCCAGCGGGTAGCGCCGCAGATAGCTGGCCTCGCTGGCGTTGACGGTGAGCTCCACCCCGCCCATGTAATCCACGATGTTTGCCACCTGCTGGAAATCAAAGAGCACGTACTTCTCGATCTTCACGCCCAGGTGGGAGCTGATGACCTTGACCAGCGCCTCGGGGCCGTAATTCTTGGCGATGTAGTTGATGCGGCCAATCACGCCGTCAGGGCGCACCACCAGCGCATCTCGGATGATAGAGGTCAGCATGATCCGGTGTGCGCGGGTGTCCAGCGTCAGCAGCACGATGCCGTCAGTATTGCCCAGGTTATTGGGCTTGCCCGACCACTGATCCACGCACAGCAGCAGGTAATAATGCAGACCATCGCGGGGCTCGGGCAGCTCATCGTAGGGGATGGTTTCAATGGGCTTGGGCTGATCCGCCAGCGCAGGACAGACGGGCAGAAGCATCAGCAGGGCCAGCAGCAGGGAAATAAAGCGTTTCATCCTGTGTCACTCCATTTCAGGTGTAGATTGTCAATTATATCAACGAATCAGCAGGGAAATTTTATCCCGCGGCGCCAGATTTCATACGGAACAACCATCATTATAACATCGAATGTCCAGAAAGGGAAGTGAAAACGGCGTGAAGGATGAAAAAAGGCAGTCCTTTTGCTGCGGACTGCCTTAAGCTTGTCGGTTTTACAGGGCTTTTTTGATCATGTCCTCCAGGGCGTTCTTCTGCATGAAGCCTACCTTGGTGTCCACCACCTGGCCATCCTTGAAGAGGATGAGGGTGGGGATGGACATCACGCGGAACTGCTTGGCCAGCTCAGGGCACTTGTCCACGTCCACCTTGCCCACGGCGAGGGAGCCCTCATACTGGGTGGAAACCTCCTCCACCACCGGGGCCAGCATGCGGCACGGTCCGCACCAGGTGGCCCAGAAGTCCACCAGCACGGGCTTGTCCTGATTGATAAAGGTCGAGAATTCCTCGGTCATAATTTCCTTGGCCATGATGAATGTCCTCCTTATGTTTCGTCAGCGGGGATAATCCGGATGATACGGGGCTTGAGGCTGCCCGATGCCTGGCGCTTCTGCTCCGTCAGCCTGATGATCACAGCGGGGATGATCAGGCCGATCACGCCGCCGAGGATGCCGCCCATGGAGTTGCTGTTGGGGAACAGCACTTCACCCAGGAGCATACCGATCATCAGACCGCCCAGCGGCAGGCCATAGGCCAGGGTGGAGGCCCTGGTCACAGCGGACTGGGGCAGATGAACCACGGCCTTGTCGCCCACGCTGGCCTTGCCTTTGATGCGCAGGATCGTGGTCTTCGCGCCGCCGGCGCAGGCATTGCACTTCTCGCAGTCCTTGGGACGGCAAAAGGTGATCTCCAGCCATTCGCCCTGTACAGCGGTCACTTCACCGGTTCTTTCCATAAATACATGCATCTCCTGTCCTGAGGATGTTAATTACAGTATAACACATACTTTCTGGAAAGGGAAGTCCTCTGTCAAGGAATATCATACCCGCTTTTCCAAAGGTTGAAACATTATTTTGCCGTGATGATGCGAACGTCGGCGGGCGTGGCGCCTGCATGCGCCTCCGCCAGGGCGATCAGGCGGGCGGTATCGCTCTTAGTGGGCGCCTCAACGCCGGTTACCAGCGTGACGCTGCTGCCCGTGACCACCGCGACGCAGGGCGCCAGCGCACTTTGCAAGAGCGCCCCCTCAATGGCCAGCTGCGCCTCACGGTTGGCAACAAGCGCCTGAAGCTGCGCGGCGGCGTCGGCACGCGTGGCGGCATCCAGATCGGATTGATCGCACAGCGCCTGCAGGGCAGCCATGTCAGCCTCGGCAATCCGGTCGCGCTCCGCCTTATAGGCGCTCAGCGGATCGGCTGCGTCGGCGGCGGTTTCTACCACCGGGATGGCGATGGTTTCACGGGCGTCCCCGAGGCGCTCGCTGTTGGCGATGCTGCTGACATAGAGCGTTACCAGCAGCAGGCCCAACAGAAAAAAGTTGCGATAACGGGTCATGAGTTCCGTAAGCTTCATATCATCGGCCTCCTTCTCGGGGATAAACGGCGACCTGACTGTTGTCAAGCCCCAAAAGGGTCGTTACGGCGGATACGAGGCGCAGCTGTACCGACACGTCCCCTGCGCCGTCGGCCACCACCACTGCGCCGCAGGGGAGGCTCTCGTCGTAATGAATGGCGACCTCAACCTGTCCTGCGCCGTCAAGCTGGGACAGCACGCGGCTGATGCGGCCTTCCTCCGTGCTGGCGCTTTGGCCCGATGCGCTCATACCCAGGCACAGCGTCACGCACAAAAGCAGCGCTGCCAGCAGCCATCCGTCCCGCTTGAGATAGGCCTGCCAATGAGCCCAGTTCATGGCACGACCTCCCATTGTGCCTGCAGGGCTGCCGCTGCGGCTGACTGCGCCTCCTCCACGGAGGCTCCGGCGGGCGATAGCACGGTGGAGGGCAGAGCGGCTGTGACTGGTATCTGCATCAGGTCCGCCAGTCCATCGGCCCAGGACAGCAGCATCAGCAGCCCCACCACCATGCGCGCGGTTCGCCGGAGGGAGCCGTCGGGCAGGAGTGTCATCATCACGCCGCTGATGAGGGAGAGGGCGGCAAATTGGTGCAGGAGTGACATCATGGTGTTCACCTCGCTTTATCGGAGCATCATGGTCATGCCGCTCACGGCGATGAGCTGGGCAATGAGCATGAGGAACATGGCAGCGGCGCAGAGCTGGATGATGAACAGCAGCATCAGCACCCGCCCAAAGTCATGGATACACCCCGCCAGCTCGCCATCGGAAACCGGCTGCATGAGGGCGGCGGCGAGCTTGTAGAGAAGCGCGGAGGCCAATGTCTGGCACAGGGGAGAGAGGGCGTAGGAGGCGATGAGGATGAGTCCCGTCACCCCCAGGGCGCTTTGCACCAGCATGCCGGAGCCGATGAGGGTATCCACCGTATCGGCAAACAACCCGCCCACCACGGGGATCAGGCTGCCCAGGGCATACTTTGCCGTGCGCAGCGTCACGCCGTCGATGGCTGCCGCGGTGACGGAGCGCGTTGTCAGCACGCCGATGAACACCGTGAAGCATATCCCCAGCGACCAGGTGGCGCATTGCTGCACGAAGGCTGCCAGCCGCCCGGTTTTGATGCCGTCCCCCAGATGGCACAGCATGGTCAGAATGGCGGAGGCGGTGGCCAGGGGCAGCGTCACCTCGCGAATGAGTCCTGTCATGGCGCTGGCGGAGGCCACCACGGCAGGCTGCATCAGCGCAGAGCCGGAGGTTCCGCCCACGGCAGCCATCATCGTCAGCAGCAGCGGAAACAGCCCCTGCATGCCGTCGGACATGCGGCTGACGCAGCCGGTTGCCAGGGTGATGTGCTCTGAGAGATCCTGCGTGAGAAACACGCACACGCACAACTGGCACACCACCTTGCCGGCCTCGCCGCTTCGCCCCGTCAGCCTGCGAAGGATGCTCCACACCATGGCCGGCGCCATCAGGCGGCTCAGCCGCCACAAACTGGAGCGCAGGGCGGAAAGGAATTTGCCGCTGAACAGATCCAGCACCTGCTGGAAATCCAGGGTGAGCTTTCCCTGGGCGATGTCCGAGAGTGTCCTGCGGAAGCCGCCGGTGGCCTCAAAGGGGTCTGCGGCGGAGAGCGCCTCCTCCAGGGCAGCGGTGTCCAGCCCCTCGATCGCCTGGGCGATGCCCTCCGTCAGACTTTCCGCCTGGGCACAGGAGGGCAGCGCGATCATGGCGACAAGGATAAGATATGCGACAGCAGCGACTGCATGAAGGGCAGCGCCAGGGCGATGAGCATCACCCGCCCGGCCAGCTCCGCCTTCAGAGCAAGACCGTCCTCGCCGGCGTCGCGGCAGGTTTGGGCGGCAAAGTCCGTCAGCAGGCTGATGCCGCCCACCTTGAGCAGCTGGGACATGTAGGCGTCCTGCACGCCGCCGCTGCGGGCCAGGGCCACGATGCCATCCACAACCTCCGCCAACATGGGGAGGATGAGCAGCGCCGCCAGTGCGCCCGCAGCCATGACCAGCGCCGTGCCCATTTCCGGTTTGAAGCGGCGCAGAACAAGGGCCATGACCGCCGCGCAGACCGCGAAGGCTCCGATCCGTACAGCATCCATCGCGCACCGCCATCAGTACAGCTGGAAGATCGTGCGCACGTTGGTGAACAGATCGCTGAGAATGCCCACCACCATCAGCAGCACGATGGCAAGACCAGCCACGGCCGCCAGGTTGGCCAGCTCGCTGCGGCCGGAGCTGGCCAGGACGGCGGAGATCACGGTGGTCAGGATACCAACGCCTGCGATTTGAAAGAGCAGGTCAAGTTGCATGGTTTGTCCTCCGGGTTCATAGCAGTAAGATCGTCAGGCATGCGCCGCCGACCCATCCCAGCGTCTGCCAGAGCCGGGCGTCACGGTCGGCCCGCTGGGCGGCTTCCTGGGTGAGGAGCGCCATCTCCTCCCCGGTCTGCTCCACGGCGAGGACGCGGCTCTCCAGCGTTCCGCGCCCCAGGCGGGTGAACATCCGCTGCAGGGCATGCTGCTCTGGGCAGGGCGGACATTGGGCGGCGAAGATATCCGCGATGGGCGTCAGCGGCTGATGCTGCATGCCCTGCGCCAGCGCGCGCAGCTGCTTGTCCGGCGCCAGGGTGCCATCAGCGATGCAGCACAGCGCCTGCGGCAAGGAAACGCTCTCCTCCCGCAGGATCAGCGCCAGATGCCGCAGCAGACTGCACCAGCGGCGCATCCGTTTGGCGTCCCCCTGCAGGGAGGAGGCATGGCGCAAACCCGCCAGTGCACACAGAAGTCCCGCCATCACAGATAGCACGGTGCGCATCACAGCGGACTCCCGCTGCGATCATACAGCGCCGCAATCTGTCCGGGAGCGTCCGCATCCAGCACCGCATACAGGTCGAAGGCGCGGCGTGCCATGAGGGCGGCAAGGGCGGGGCGTGACGCAGCATCCTTGAGGCTCGTGCCATGAACGGAGGCGCATACGCCAACGCCGCAGGCAAGGGCGTCCAGTACGCAGGCCGCATCGCCCTCGCCGCTCAGCTCGTCTGTCACGATGCACTGCGGCGACATGGAGCGTATCAGCCATGGGATTGCTCCGGCCTTGGGCATGTTGTCCAGCACATCCGCATCGCCCACATTCAGCTGGGGTACGCCCTCCACGCAGGCGGCCAGCTCGCCCCGCTCATCGATGAGGGCGGTCTGGAAGGCATGGCGTCCGGTGCTCATCTGCCGGGCAAGATCACGCAGGAGGGTCGTTTTTCCCGTCCCCGGCGCACCGATGATGAGGATGCTGACGGGTGTGCTGCCATTCATGTGGGCGGTGAGCGAGTCTGCCGTGCCGGGCCACTCTCCGGCAATGCGGATACACACCGAGCCGATGGCCTTGAGGGACGCTGTGCCGCCACGGGTCACCACGCGTCCGCACAGACCCATACGATGCCCGCCCCGCAGGGTGATGTACCCATGGCGCGTTTCGTCGCTGCGGGCATAGAGGCTGTGCTCTGTGAGCGCCTCCACAAGGGCTTCGAGCTGCATCTGTCCGGGCTGCCAGTCCAGAGCGGCGGTACGGTGCGCGGTCACAAAGAGCGTGGGCCTCTCTGCCCGGATGCGGATCTCCCGCAGCTCGCCGGACAGCAGCATATCCATTTCACTGCGGATCTGCTCTGGAAAGCAGGGGGCAAGGAATTGGCGCGTTTCGTTCCAGTCCATATTGTCACCTCATTCAAAGAGCGTCAGGCCGATGGCCTGATAGAGCGCCCAGTCGATCAGTCCGTTGTCAGGCAGCCCATAAGCCTTGCGGGCCTTATTAACAGCCTGCTGGGTGCCATCGCCGAAGATGCCGTCCGGCCAGCCGTAGTAGAAGCCCAGCGCCCGCAGCTTCCGCTGCACGGCGCAGACCATGCTGCTGCGATCACCGTTTTTCAGCGTCCGGAGCGATGTGCCCAGCTCCCCGTAGCTGCCGCATTCGATCACCACTGTCGTTCCGTTGGGCACCAGCGCGTAGAGCTCCTCCGCATCTGCAACCGTCATACGGATACAGCCGTGGGAGGCGTTGTAGCCGATGGATTCCGGTTTGTCCGTGCCGTGAATGCCAAAGTTACCCCAGGGGACGTTCAGACCAAGAAAACAGGTGCCAAAGCCGCACATGTTGCCGGAAAAGCGATGGCTGATCTCAAAGACGCCGATGGGGGAGGGCGTATCCCACGCGCCGGTGGCAACGGTGTATTGCTTCACCAGCATATCCCCCTGGAACAGGGTCAGGCATTTGGCTTCCACATCAATGTGGATGATATAGGGGGCGGCTGGTTCGCTTTGCGCGGGGAGCAGGTAAACAAGGCCCAGCAGAGCCAGCAGCCCGATGAACCACCGCGTATCAATCACCTCCCCGTTGTGTGGAAACTGTATGCGCGCCATGTGCGCCCTATGCGCTGTAACACCCACGCAAAGAATGGAAAAAATGTAGGTAAAACATACCTGTTCGTCTTGCGAAGGCGCAGGAAGACTGGTATAATATAGGCGGTTCCAAATTCCCCAAAGAATAAAGGAGGAATTCACCATGAAGAAGTTTCTTGCACTGCTGCTGTCCGTGATGATGCTGCTGGGCTGCGTCGCCATGGCAGAGGAAGCCCCCGCGGGCCTGACCAAGAACCTTGTTGTGCTCTTCACCAGTGACGTGCACGCGGGCATTGATCAGGGCTGGGGCTATGCTGGCCTGGCGGCTATCCGTGACGGCCTGGCGGTGAACAACCACGTTGTCCTGGTGGATAACGGCGACTCCATCCAGGGCGAGACCATCGGCACCATGACCGACGGCAAGGCGCTGGTGGAGCTGATGAACGTCGTGGGCTACGACATGGCTGTCCCCGGCAACCATGAGTACGACTACGGCATGGACAACTTCCTGTCCCTGGCCAAGGATGTGGCGGAGTTCCCCTACATTTCCGCCAACTTCACCTACAAGGACGAGCCTGTCTTTGATGCCTATGTCATCAAGGAGTTTGACGGTGTGAAGGTGGCCTTCGTGGGCATCACCACCCCCAAGACCATCACCTCCTCCACTCCTACCTATTTCCAGGATGAGAATGGCGAGTACGTCTATGGCTTCTGCCAGGATGATACCGGCGCCAAGCTCTACGCGACTGTGCAGTCCGCGGTGGACGCTGCCCGCGCTGAGGGTGCTGCTTACGTCATCGCGCTGGGCCATTTGGGCAACGAGATCGACTGCGAGCCCTACACCTCTATCGATGTGATCTACAACACCAACGGCATCGACGCCTTCCTGGACGGCCATGCCCATGAGACCAATTCCGGCAACGCTGTGAAGAACAAGGACGGCAAGGAAGTCGTCCGCGTTGCCTGCGGCACCAAGCTGGAGAATATCGGTGCGCTGACCATCACCCCCGAGGGTGATATCACCTCCGACCTGTACTCCTGGACCGGTTCCGTGTCTCCCACGGAGATGTTCAAGCTCAGCGGCGCCGTGGTGGATGCGGTGAACGAGAAGATCGCCTCCCTGGATGAGATTCGCAAGACCGTGGTTGCCAAGACCGAGGTCAAGCTGCACATTTACGATCCCGTGGCGACCGATGTGCGCATCATCCGCAACACCGAGACCAACCTGGGCGACCTGTGCGCCGACGCTTACCGCGCCATGTCCGGCGCTGATGTGGCCTTCGTTAACGGCGGCGGCATCCGTGCTGAGATTCCCGCGGGCGACATCACCCTGGATCAGATCTACTCCGTGCATCCCTTTGGCAATGTGATGTGCATGGTGGAGGTCTCCGGCCAGCAGATTCTGGACGCTCTGGAGTGGGGCAGCCGCACGGTGCCCAACGAGCTGGGCGGCTTCCTGCAGGTTTCCGGCCTGACCTACGAGATCCACACCTACATCGAGTCCTCCGCGCAGGCCGACGAGAACGGCATGTTTGCCGGCGTGAGCGGTGAATACCGCGTCAAGAACGTCATGGTCGGCGGCGAGCCCCTGGACCTCACCAAGACCTACACCCTGGCTTCCCACAACTACATGCTCAAGTCTGCCGGCGACGGTTACAGCATGTTCCAGGGCAGCAAGCTCCTCATCGACGAGACCCTGATCGACAATCAGGTGCTCATCACCTACATCACCACCGAGCTGGGCGGCGTTGTGGGCGAGGAGTACTCCGATCCCTACGGCCAGGGCCGCATCATCGGCGTGCCCCAGGCTCCTGCTGCCGAGTAATCCCATACTGGTTTCCGGCCCTCTGCCCTCACCGGCGGAGGGCTTTTCTGTCGGATGAAGTTCTCCTCGCAGAGGATTGATTGTGCGGCAGGTGTGTCGAGCCAAAGTACCCCCAACAAAGCACCACAGGCTTTCGTTCCCGCTATCATCGCGCGCGCAACCGAAGGCAATCAGGAAAGATCGCGAGAAGAGTGTCGAGAGGGCGGCGACCTTGCCCTCGTGTCCCCAAAGGGTTGTTTGTGTCGCATTTCCGTGGTACAATAGTAGGCATGAATTCCCGGGAGGTGTCGATGGTGTCTGAGCGTCTGAGCATCCGACGTGTGGCTGAACTGGCCAAGCTGTCTCTTTCGCCGGAGGAGGAACTTCTCTTTGGCGCGGAGCTGGATTCGATTCTGGCTTTTGCTAAGGACCTGCAGCAGGCGGATACGGCGGATGTGCCGGTGACGGCGCATGCTGTGCCGGTGCGTAATGTTCTGCGGGCGGACGCCGTGATTCCGCCTTTTGACCGTGAAGAGATGCTCCGCAACGCGCCGACCCGCGAGGACGTATACATCACCGTCCCCAAAACATTTGAGTAAGGAGGCCGCCATGAGCATTACGACCATGTCACTGACGGCCTTGTCAGCCGCGCTCCAGGCGGGCAAAATATCCTCGAGGGAGATCGTGCAGGCCTGTATCAGCCGCATCCAGGCGGTAGAGGGCAGTATTGGCGCCTACATCACCACCTGCGAAGAGGCGGCACTTCAGACGGCTGACCGCAGCGATGCAAGGCGCGCAGCGGGGGAGTGCGCAGGGCCGCTGGACGGTATCCCCGTGGCGGTGAAGAACAATATCTGCATCCGGGACGTGCGCACCACCTGTGCCTCACGCATGCTGGCGGATTTCGTGCCGCCCTATTCCGCCACGGCCTGGGAAAGACTCGAACAGGCCGGGTGCATCCTTCTTGGCAAAACCAACATGGATGAATTCGCCATGGGCAGTGCCACGGAACACAGTGTGTTTCATCCCACGCGCAACCCGCATGATCTGACCTGCGTTCCCGGCGGCTCCTCCGGCGGAAGCGCGGCAGCCGTGGCGGCAGGGGAGGCTCCCTGCGCGCTGGGCAGCGACACGGGCGGCTCCGTCAGGCAGCCCGCAGCTTTCTGCGGTGTGGTGGGCATGCGGCCCACCTATGGCACGGTCAGCCGTCATGGTCTGGTGGCCTTCGCCTCATCGCTGGATACCATCGGCCCGCTAACGCGCACGGTGGCGGACAATGCGCTGCTGCTGGATGCGATCACGGGCCATGACCTGAAGGACGGCACATCCATCCGGCGTCCCGGCGGCTCTGCGCAGCGGGCGCTGGGCATGGGCGTCAGCGGGCTGCGCATCGGATTGCCCAAAGAGATGCTTGCCCAGGGCGTGGCGGATGATGTGCGCATAGCCGTGCTGCAATCAGCGCAGCGTCTGGAGGCGCAGGGCGCAAGGATCACCGAGGTTTCACTGCCGTCGCTGCGTCATGCGCTGCCCGCCTATTACATCATTTCCTCCGCAGAGGCCAGCAGCAATCTGGCGCGCTATGACGGTGTGCGCTATGGTCACCGCGCGGCGGAATATGCTGATCTGGAGGAACTCTATCTGAAATCCCGCAGCGAGGGCTTTGGCCCGGAGGTCAAGCGTCGGATCTTGCTGGGTACCTATGCCCTTTCTGCTGGGTACTACGATGCCTATTATCAGAAGGCGCTGCAGGTGCGCACGCTGATTAAGCGTGATTTTGAAGGCATCTTTAACCAGGTGGATGCCCTCTTGAGTCCCGCAGCGCCCACGGCGGCATGGCGGCTTGGCGAAAAGCGTACCGATCCCATGGAGGCATACCTGAGCGACATGCACAGCGTTCCTGCCAGCCTTGCGGGCATACCCGCGCTGTCGGTTCCCTGCGGCAGGAATGAAGCCGGGCTCCCGCTGGGCGTACAGCTGATGGGCCCGCACTTTTCCGAGGCGACGCTGTACCGCATCGGCGCGGCCATTGAGGGAGGTGAGGGCTGATGGCATGGAAGATGCAAAGCGGCTACGAGCTTGTCATTGGCCTGGAAGTTCATGTGGAGCTCAAGACCCGCACGAAGATCTTCTGCGGCTGCCCCACGACCTTCGGCGCCGCGCCCAATACCCAGTGCTGCCCGGTGTGCATGGGCTATCCGGGCACGCTGCCTGTGCTTAATGCAGAAGCGGTGCATCTGGCTGTGCTGGCCGGACTGGCGACGAACTGCACCATCGCCCGTTATAGCAAGCAGGATCGCAAGAATTACTTCTATCCCGACCTTCCAAAGGCTTATCAGATCAGCCAGTTCGATCTGCCTCTGTGCACGGATGGTTGCCTGATGATCGAAACGGAGGAAGGGTCAAAGCGCATCGGCATCACCCGTATTCACATCGAGGAGGATGCGGGCAAACTGATTCATGACGCCGGGCAGGGCACCTTCATCGACTGCAACCGCTGCGGCGTGCCGCTGATCGAGATCGTGTCCGAGCCGGATATGCGCTCCCCCCAGGAGGCGGCTGCGTATTTGCGAAAGCTCAAGGCCGTGATTGCCTACACCGGCGTGAGCGACTGCCGCATGCAGGAGGGCTCCCTCCGGTGCGATGTGAACCTGTCCATCCGCAGGCCCGGCGAGCCCCTGGGCACCCGGACGGAGATGAAGAACCTGAACTCCTTCGTCTCGGTGCAAAAGGCGATTGAGCAGGAATATCGCCGCCAGGTGGAGGCGGCGCTGCGCGGGGAAACCATCGTGCAGGAAACCCGCCGCTTTGATCAGGCCAGCGGCAAAACCTATGCCATGCGCCGTAAGGAGAACGCTCACGATTACCGCTATTTCCCCGAGCCTGATCTGGCGCCCATCGTGCTGACGCAGGAGCAGATTGATGCGTGGCGCCATGAGCTGCCCATGCTGCCGGACGCCCGCAAGGCGGCCTACATGGAGCAACACGGCCTGTCATCCTATGCGGCGGAGCAGATGATTGCAAGCCGCTATCTGGCGGAATATTTCGAGGAGGCCGCGGCCTCCTGCCATGCCGTTCGTACCCTTGCCAACCTGATGATCACGGAGGTCTTCCGCCTGCTGGAGGGGGAGGATGCGCGCATCCCGATTCCCCCGGCGCATCTGGCGGCGATTGCAGATATGGCGGAGCAGGGCGTTATCAACAACGGCACGGCGAAGAAGACCATCGCGGCCACCTGGTCAACGGTGGAAAAGCCGGAGGACTACATCGACCGCATGGGCCTGCGTCAGCTGCGCGATGAAGGGCAGCTGCGGGAAATTGTCCGCCGTGCACTGGCGGAGCATCCGGATATGGTGGATGGCTATTACAAGGGAAAACTCACCCTCAAGCGGGCGCTGATGGGCGCTGCCATGCGGCTCACCGGCGGCATGGCCGACCCGGTCATCCTGCAGCGGCTGATGGACGAGGCCCTTGATACATAAGGAGATTACGATGGATGTCATGCTGATTGCCAAGGGATTGATGGCAGTGGGCGCGCTGATTGCGCTGTGGTTTGTGGTATCTGGCCTGCGGCAGATGTCGCGCCTGGGCAGCGGGGACAATATCATCCTGACCCAGGGTGTGGTATGTCGTGTTTCGCCACGCGGGCGCTGGGACTGCGATGCGGTGCTGCTGCTGAATATCGATGAGGCAGTCCTGCGGGTGAGCTGCGTGCTGCCGGGGCCGTGGTTTGGCTCCAGGCGCCCCAGCCCGACGGATCTGGTGCGCGTTTATTGGCGGCGCGGCGATATGGAGGCTGTGGCAGAGCAGACGGTGAAGGACGGGCAGACGATGCTGATTCTCGGCTTTGCCGCTCTGGCGCTGATGGCGATCCTGTGGGTGCTGCTTTTCTGACCTAAAAAGACTGCCGGGTGCAAAAATGCATCAGGCAGTCTTTTTCGTTGTGTTTTTTACTGAATGATCATGCGGCCGCAGGTTTCGCACTCCACAACCTCGTTGTTGGCGGACTTCACGCGGCGCAGCACGGCGGAGGGCAGGCTGGTGTTGCAGCCGCTGCACTGATCGCCGATCAGGCGGGACAGGGGAGGCGTGATGTGCTTCTTGATGCGCAGATAATGCTCCATGAGCGCCGCATCAATGCCCGCAGCCTTCTGGCTGGCGACCTCGCGCTGCGCCTCCAGAGCGGCCTTCTTCGCGGGATTCTCCTTGTCATACTGTGCCTTGAGCTGCTCGAACTCCGCGCGGAGCTTGGCGGCCTCATGGCGGATGGCGTGACCGCGCTGATCATGCTCATTGGCCTCGCGGGTCAGGCGCTTCATTTCCTGCTCGTAGTGAACGATGTTCTCGCGGCACTTGTTGGCTTCGCTGAGCATGGCGCGGGCGGCATCAAGGTCCTCGGGGGGATTGGACTCAAAGCGGGCCTGCAGGTTGTTCAGCTGATCCTCGCAGCGGGCGATGGCGTCGCGCACCGCATCCTTGCGGTCGGCGAGCACGGCCACCTGCTCCTCGATCTGCTTGTGCTGCTTCTGGCGCTCCATAAAGGCGTTGCGGTCGGCCTCCAGCTTCTGACGGATCGGGTTGCGGCGGATTTCATTGGCCATCTTGTCGGCCTTGATGTCCTCTGCCTGATACTCCCACAACATTGAAAGCTGATCCATGGGTACCTCCTATAACATGTGCTTAGCGCACGGTTGATTGGTGTGTAAGCGCGTGTGAAGTAGAGACGCGCACCTTATATTGTACAATAACTTCCTCGTTTTGTAAAGCGTCTGCCAGGGCAAAAATGCCGGGAGCCTCCGTGGCATAGTGGCCGGCCTCCAGCATCACGACGCCGCACTGCGCTGCCTCCAGGGCGTGATGGTGCTTGGCCTCGCCGGTGATGAAAGCCTGTGCGCCCATAGCGGCTGCCGAGGGCCATTCGTCGCTGCCGGAGCCGGAACACACGCCCACGCGGGTGATGACCTGCTCGCTAGCGCCTGTCACGCGTACCACATCGCCCAAAGCCTGCCGGATGTGCGCGGCCAGCGCATTGGCGGCCATCGGGGAGGGCAGATCGCCCACGCGCACGAAGCCCTCGCCTGTCACATGAATCAGGCCGAGGGCGCTGCACAGCGTGTCATTCACGCCGCCCTGCGCCTGGTCAAGGTTCGTGTGCGCCGAGATGAGGCTGATGCCCGCGCGGACCAGGCGGCACAGCAGGCGCGACTGCACATCCGTCTCCGTCAGGCTCTTGATGGGGCTGAACATCAGGGGATGATGCGTCACGATGAGGTTCGCGCCCTTGGCGATGGCCTCGTCGATGACATACGCTGTCACATCCAGCGCCAGATGGATGCCCGTCACTTCGCGGCAGGGATCACCCACCAGCAGGCCGGAGTTGTCATAGGTCACCTGCGTCTCGAAGGGGGCGCGGGCGTTGATGAGTTCGTAAACCTGTTGTACGGTCAGCATGGATCATGCCTCCAGTTTATTTTGGTAGAAGGTCACAGCGGCGGATACCTGCTGGATGGCCGCTTCATCCGGCACAGCCGCCCTTTGCAGGCCCTGCAGCTGGGTCATGAGCACCCGCGTACGGAATGCGCAGAAGCCCCTGAGCAGCGCGGCGTCCTCGTTCCACAGATACCTGCCGTAGCGCAGCTCATCCGCAGTCCAGTGCATCGTACCCGGCTCGGCGCGCCACAGCACGTAGTACCGTCCGGCAGCCTGGCACAGCCGCTCCTGCGTGATGCGGTAGCCGATATCGCGCAGAGTCTCCCGAACCAGCGCCTGCTCCGTATGGGCCGAGAGCACCAGCACGGCCCCCTGCAGGCGGGCCTGACCCTTTTGCAGAATCTCCGCCATCGTCTCGCCGCCCATGCCCATGATGGAGACGCAGCCGCAGCGGTGCGTCAGGGCGTCCAGGCCGTCCGCATGTACGATATCGGTGCGGCCAGTGAGTCCGGCATGGGTGATGTTCTCCCGGGCATGTTTGAGGGCCTTGGGGCTCACGTCGGCGGCGATCATGTGCTGGCAAATGCCTGCCCGCAGCAAATGGCAGGGGAGAAAGGCATGGTCGGTGCCGATATCCGCGCCCCAATCGCAGGGCTCGTAGAGGGATGCGGCAAGGGACAGGCGTGCGTCAAGCATAGGGGCCTCCGGCGTGGTTGGTTGACAGAATGTTCAGCAGGGCAGCTTCCGTCTCGTGGATGAAGATGAGTGGCTTGTGCATGCGGCATGCAATTTCCTCGCAGGAAAGGCGCGGGCCGTTCAGTCCAAGGCGGTACCGCATGTAGGCGTTGTGCATCCCCCTTGGCAGGATGCCAGGCCGATACAGCGCGTCCAGCGTGACCAGGCGGAGATCATCCCGGTTGGCGGGCCTATCCTCCCAAAGCAGCCGCTTTGCAGAGTCGTGCAGCCTTTGCAGCAGCGGTTCGTCCTCAGAATGGCTGGCAAGCAGATATTGCCCTGCGTAGGCGTAGATCGCGCCAGTGTGCATAGGATCAGCGGCAGTCGGGAGCGATTGGACTGCAAGAAGACAGCCTTCCACCAGGTCTGGCGTGACGGCGGCAGCGGGAAGACAGCGCCGCAGGGTGTCCGAAATGTGCTGGTGCAGCGTGGCCTTGTTTGCATGGGCGGCGACCTCCTGCTGCAAGGCTGCACAATTGCGGGCTAAATGCTGGAAATCTTCAAGCATGGTGACCTCCAGTCAAGAGAAGCCCTGCCTTATTCAGACAGGGCATATTGATTAGCTCCACGCGATAGTTCTCAAAGGAAGAAGATAACCTGATCGCGAGAAATGAGGTCGAAGACCCTCAGTCAATATAATCCTTCAGCTTCTTGGAGCGGCTGGGGTGGCGGAGCTTGCGCAGGGCCTTGGCCTCAATCTGACGGATGCGCTCGCGGGTCACGTTAAACTCCTTGCCGACCTCCTCCAGGGTGCGCTGGTGGCCATCGTCCAGGCCAAAGCGCAGGCGCAGCACCTTTTCTTCACGGGGGGTAAGGGTGTCCAGCACCTCCATCAGCTGCTCCTTCATCAGCGCAAAGGACGCGGCCTCGGCAGGGGCGGGGGCGTCGTCGTCGGGAATGAAGTCGCCCAGGTGGCTATCCTCTTCCTCGCCGATGGGGGTTTCAAGGGACACCGGCTCCTGCGCGATCTTGATGATCTCACGCACCTTGCTCTCGCTGATGCCCATCTCCTTGGCAATCTCCTCGGGGCTGGGCTCGCGGCCATACTCCTGCAGGAGCTGGCGGCTGACGCGGATGAGCTTGTTGATGGTCTCCACCATGTGCACGGGGATGCGGATGGTACGGGCCTGATCCGCGATGGCGCGGGTGATGGCCTGACGAATCCACCAGGTGGCGTAGGTGGAGAACTTGAAGCCCTTGGTATAATCGAACTTTTCCACCGCCTTGATCAGGCCCAGATTGCCCTCCTGGATCAGATCCAGGAACAGCATGCCGCGGCCCACATAGCGCTTGGCGATGGAGACCACCAGGCGGAGGTTGGCCTCCGACAGCTTGCGCTTGGCGTCTTCCTTCTCAGCGGGGGTGCCGCTTTCCAGCTTCTTGGCGATGGCGATTTCTTCCTCGGCGGTCAGCAGGGGAACCTTGCCGATCTCCTTGAGGTACATGCGCACCGGGTCGTCGATGCTGATGCCTTCGGGCACGGACACATCGACATGTTCTTCGGGCTCGTCACGGCTGACGGTCGGGGCGGCGGGTTCATTCTCGTTGATGACCTCCACGCCCAGCGCTTCCAGCGTCTCCAGCACCTTATCAAGCTGCTCGGGATCCATGTCCATCTCCATCAGGCGATCCATGATATCCTTGTAGGTCAGCGTTCCCTTGGTTTTGCCGTACTCGTACAGTTCGTTGAGCTTGGCTTGACGGGCATCAGGTGAAAGCGTCAAATGGGATCCTCTCCTTACTAATCGTCGGACACTTGGGTAAAGACTACTTATTGCTTGTCAGCCGCACTGACAATACCTTGGCGCGCTCCATCCGCTGCAGCTTTTCAGCGGCGGAAAGCGTCGGATCGCTGAGCTGGGCGATCAGGTCGTTATATTCAGCGCGGTCACGCTTGGAACGGTTGCGGTCAAGGCAGTCGCGAGCCATGGTGATCAGCTGATCCGTATCCTCGCTCATGGGCGAAAGGAGGAGCTTGCTCACCCTTGCGCGCACAGCCTCGTCGGACTGCATCTCTACCAGCGACGCCGGGGAAGCGCCGCCACGCAGATCGATAAACAGTGATTTCAGCAGCGGATCGCGGAAATCCTGCTCCTCGGCGATATCCTTGGGCAATCGCCCGGTGCTGAAAAGGGAGATGAGAACCTCCTCGTCGCGTTCCTCCTCGGTGGCGGCGGGGGAGTTCTTTCTGGGGTTGAAGCGCTCCTGCCGGGGGCCGCTGGGCGATGACTGCGGCGTGGACGCGGCCTGGATGCCGATCTGCTCCATGAGCACCTCGCGGGTGAAGCCCGTGTGTACCATCAGCGCCTGCAGATGATTCTCCCGATCCACAGGATCAAGCTTGCGCAGGATCTCAGCGCAGGCCTTGGCGTACTCAGTGCGGCCCTCCTGGGTAGAAAGGTCGTGTTCGGAACGCAGGCGGCGCATGCGGTAGCTCTCTGGCGTCAGGGCGGGCAGATGGTCGAAGGCCTCCTTGCCGTCGCGACGGATGAACTCATCCGGATCCAGCCCATCGGGGAAGTCCAGCACCCGGGCCGGAACGCCCT
The DNA here is from genome assembly GCA_017481825.1 of Clostridia bacterium. Classification (GTDB taxonomy): domain Bacteria; phylum Bacillota; class Clostridia; order Christensenellales; family Aristaeellaceae; genus UBA11524. Next base: position 2,370 of record JAFUOR010000023.1, on the reverse strand, counting down.
CGGCTTCCAGAATGTCCAGCCCGCGCAAAATGGCGTGCTGTCCCGCGCTGTCGCCGTCATAGGCCAGATATACGGCGGGGGCAAAGCGTTTGAGGAGCTTTGCCTGCTCGGGGGTCAGGGCAGTGCCCAGCGTGGCGCACACGCCGGACACGCCGAATTGCGTCAGGGATACCACATCCATGTACCCCTCCACCAGCACGACGCGCGCCAGGTGCCGTTCCTTGCGCAGCAGATTTGCCGCATAAACGCCCAAACGCTTGTTGAACACCGGTGTGTCGGAGGTATTGAGGTACTTGGGCTGCACATCGCCCAGGGCACGTCCGCCAAAGGCGAGGACATTGCCGTACTGGTCGATGATGGGAAAGATGGCGCGGTTGCGGAACATGTCAAAGGCACGCCTGGGCCTGGCGGGCTTGTCCTCCGTTGCGGGCTCGGCCTCCTTGATAACGGTCAGGCCGACTAATTTCAATTCTTCAACGGTGTAGCCCTTGTCCTGCATGTGCTTTGTCAGTGCATCCCAGCCGTTGGGCGCTGCGCCCAGGCCGAACTTGCGGATGACGCCATCGGTCAGTCCGCGCCGCTTGAGGTAATCCAGGGCGGCTTGGCCCTGGGGGGTAAACAGCGTCTGATGAAAGAACCTTGCGGCCTCCTTGTTGGCCTCCAGGAGCCTGTCCCGCTGGGAGCGGCGGCGCTGGTAATCGGGATCCTCTTCCATTTGCGGGAGGGGCATGTGGAGCTGATCGGCCAGGTGCTTGACAGCATCCTGGAATTCGAGCCGCTCATAATCCATCACGAACTGGATGACGCTGCCGCCGGCCTTGCAGCCGAAGCAGTAATAGAGCTGCTGCTCCTGATCGACGGAGAAGGAAGCGGTTTTCTCGCCATGAAAGGGGCAAAGACCCCAGTGCTTGCGGCCATTTTTTTTCAGCTGCACATACTGGCCGATGACCTGCACGATATCAGCCCTGGCCCGAAGCTCGTCCAGCCACGACGGGGGAAAACGCATCGCCACTCCTTTTCACCATCCTTACCCGATGAATGATTCATTCATCATCTGCCTAATTCGCCGTTTTCGCTGATTTTCCTGCTTAAAATCCTTTTGTGTTTTGGGATTATGTTTGGCAAATGCAGCAAATCTGTCAGAAAAGAGCAAATCCGGAGGGGACGAAGAGTTTCTGGAAGGTGCGGATGGCGTAGCGGTCCGTCATGCAGGACAGATAATCGCACACCGCGCGGGCGGTTCCCTCTCGGTAGCCGATGAGCACGAATTCCTCCGGCATCTCTCCCGGATGCCCGCTGTAATATTGGAAGAGCTGCTTCATCACGTGGTCGCAGCGGTTTTCCTCGGCGGCCCGCCAGGCGTCACGGTATACCCGTTCAAACATGAAATCACGCAATCCGTCCATGGCGCTCTGCATCAGCGGAGACATGCTCAGGTGCTCTGTATGCTGGCTGTTGGCCACGATATCGGCGATCATGTTGTTGATGCGCACGCCATGGCTTGCGCCCAGAACCTTCAGGCAGTCCGCCGGGAGCTCAAATTCCTGCAGCACGCCGCCGCGCAGGGCGTCGTCAAGGTCATGGTTGAGGTAGGCGATCCGGTCAGCCCGGCGGACGCATTCTCCCTCCAGCGTGGCGGGGAACTGCTTGCCGGAGTGGCACAGGATGCCGTTGCGTACCTCCCAGGTGAGGTTGAGTCCCGTGCCGTCGTTTTCCAGCACCTCCACCACGCGCAGGCTCTGCTCGTTATGCCGGAAGCCCTCTGCCATGGTTTCATCCAGGGAGCGCTCGCCGATGTGCCCAAAGGGCGTATGCCCCAGGTCATGTCCCAGGGCGATGGCCTCGGCCAGGTCCTCGTTGAGCCGCAGCGCCCGGGCGATGGTGCGGGCAATCTGCGCCACCTCCAGCGTGTGGGTGAGGCGCGTGCGGTAGTGGTCGCCCTCGGGGGAGAGGAACACCTGCGTCTTATACTTCAGGCGCCGGAAGGCCTTGCAGTGAATGATGCGGTCACGGTCACGCTGAAAATCCGTGCGCATGGGACAGGGCTCGACAGCCCGTTCACGCCCGCGGGTCTGGGCGGACAGCGTCGCCCGGGATGACATGAATTGCGCCTCATTGGCCTCCAGCTGCTCACGGATGGTCATCGCATGGCCTCCTTTATATTGTGTATTCAATATATATCATATACAACGCGGCAGGCGGAAAATCCTTGTTTTTCGCAATTTGTTCACCTTGAATTTACAATGTAAGTGCAACAGCCAAAAGAAATAGTGACTCAAAGAGGAAACTCCTTTAGAATAGTGTTTGCGGACAACTACGAAAGGAGCAACTCAATGAGCCACTACCAACATCTTAGCATAAAAGAGCGGG
>JAFUOR010000012.1 GCA_017481825.1 Clostridia bacterium | reverse complement strand
GCGGTTCTCCGGATCGGTGGGGTCGTGCCACACACAGGTGGTAGCCGCAGAGGTGATGGTGATGCCGCGCTCCTGCTCCTGGACCATCCAGTCCATGGTCGCGGAGCCTTCGTGGGTCTCACCAATACGGTGGGTCTTACCAGTGTAGAACAGGATGCGCTCGGTGGTCGTGGTCTTACCGGCGTCGATATGAGCCATGAGACCGATGTTGCGCAGCCGCTCAAGCGGATGACTGCGAGGCATAAAGTTCGCTCCTTTCAGCGTTAAGCTAAAGCATGTGGTGCGCTATGCGGCGCACCTGCCGTTGGTATTCTCAAACGGTACGTAAAGGCGTGTCGTCTGTATCTTACCAGCGGTAGTGAGCGAAATCCTTATTGGCCTCGGCCATACGGTGCATTTCTTCCTTACGCTTCACGGCAGCGCCAGTGTTGTTCATGGCGTCCATGAGCTCGCCGGCCACACGCTCGGCCATGGTCTTCTCGCCGCGCTTGCGGGAGAAGTCCACCAGCCAGCGCAGCGCCAGGGTCTGACGGCGCTCGGGGCGGATCTCGATCGGGACCTGGTAGGTGGCGCCGCCCACACGGCGGGCCTTAACCTCCAGAGAGGGGGCCACATTGGCCAGCGCGGCATTGAAGACTTCCAGAGCCTCCTTGCCGGTCTTTTCCTTCACCATCTCGAAGGCCTCATAGCAGACGTTCTGAGCAACGCCGCGCTTGCCATCGAGCATGATCTGATTGATGAACTTGGTCACAACCGTGGTCCCATATACGGGATCCGGCAGAACCTCGCGCTTGGGTACAAAACCGCGACGGGGCATAGTCAATACCTCCTGAAAATCGTCTGAATCTTGTCGTTTAGCAGCTTGTGACAGGCAAGTCACATGGTCAGGCCTTCACAGGCTGCACATGTGGATTGCGGGGGTCTTCGACCCTTTTCAAGCATCCCCGGTTGGGTTACCTCTCCCCTGCTGCGGCATGTCAGCATCACGCCGCGCTGTCATCGTTTAAGCAGTCAAACGCATCTCCGGCGTCGAACGCGCCATTCTCCCGGTTCCAGGGGAGGGGCTTGTCCGTGCGGGGATCATCGCGTCTGTCAGGGGCTGCGAGGGACGCTCATGTAGGCTCCGTAAGCATCCGCCTCCTGAAACGAGGCGAGGCCTGCTTACTTCTTCGGGCGCTTGGCGCCGTACAGAGAACGAGCCTGCATACGCTTGGCCACACCGGCAGTATCCAGCGCGCCGCGGATGATGTGGTAACGGACACCGGGCAGGTCGCGCACACGGCCGCCGCGGATCAGCACAACGCTATGCTCCTGCAGGTTGTGGCCGATACCGGGGATGTAGCACGTACCTTCGATACCGTTGGTGAGACGGATACGGGCAATCTTACGCAGAGCAGAGTTCGGCTTCTTGGGCGTCGTGGTCTTGACGCTCAGGCAAACGCCGCGCTTCTGAGGGCAGCCCTGCAGAATGGGCGCGGTAGACTTGTTGACAGCCTTCTCGCGGCCCTTGCGAACCAGCTGATTGATCGTGGGCATGAGAGCACCTCCAAATTTATGTCCAAAAGATTCCGCAACCCTCGGAAACTATTTGGCAATGTAATGGGGAACCGGGGGACCTTATTTGAGCAGGGCGGCAGCGGCACAGCCGATAGTCAGCGAGCACACACGGCCCAGCTCCTTGCTCGATTCCACCCTCTTCACCGGCACGCGCACCTCTTCGCAGGCGCGGGTGACCTTCTGATAAAGGAAGGTATCGATATCACTGGCGACATACACACGCACGGCATCGCCGGCCTTCAGCGCGCGAAGCACCGCCTTGGTGCCGACCGCCTTGTTGGCGCTGAGCTTGAGTTCTTCCACGCTTTGCAGCCTCCTTTGCCGGACGGTGTGACCGCCGGTGCTGTTTGAGCCCGTCCGTATTTAGGCGCACCTCAAGTAGGCGCACTCCTCCCATGGGCAGCGCTCAACTCGTATATTTTAGCATTCTTCACGCCCATTGTCAACAGGTTTTCGAGGCATTTTGTCCCCATTTTACTGGATTTTTACGCCTTTCGCAAAAGTTCTTTGTCAGCACTTTCATGCACACGAAGTGTAGAGTGTCCATATTTGCTATTTATTCCCTTTTGTCAGCATACCGCATTCCTGCTGCATAGAATAGCCCGTGCCTGCCCAAGCTTTTCCCAAAAAGGAGGTGCCGTCATGCGCCGATGCATTCTGCTGCTGCTCCTTCCCCTGCTGCTGACCGCCTGTGTACCTGCGCACTCCGATGCGCGGGTGGAATCACTCTTCACCCTGCCTGCGCCGTCTCCTTCCGAGGAGCCGCCGCTGCTGGATGTGTATGTGGTCGAGGCAGACGAAATCATCCCCATGGATATCGAAAGCTATGTCGAGGGCGTAGTGGCAGGCGAAATGCGCAATGACTGGCCCCTTGAGGCCCTCAAGGCGCAGGCGATCCTCGCGCGTACCTTCGTGCTGAAATTTGTCACAGAGAAGACCAGCAGGTACAGCGGTGCAGACATCTCCACCGACATCAGCGAGGCGCAGGCCTACGATGCCGGTGCGGTCAACGAGCATATCCGGGAGGCCGTTGCCGCTACCGCAGGAGAAATCCTGCTCACGACGGACGGTGAGCTGCCCTACACCTGGTTCCACGCCCATTCCGGCGGCATGACCGAGCTGGCCCGCGCCGGCATCGACTGGCAGGGCACGGAGCCTGCACACACCAGGGTTACCGCAGGCCTTGACTCCGACAAGGCACCCGATAACGCCAAAGCCTGGTCAGCAGTCTTCACCGCCGCCGAATTCATCGCCGCCTGCCGTGACGCCGGGGCCGATGTGACCACCTGCCGCGAAATCGCCGTCGCCAAAGAAGGCCAAAGCGGCCGGGCGGTCACGCTGTCTGTTGACGGCACATCCGTCAATGCTGCACGGCTGCGCATTTCTTTGGGAAGTACCCTCATGCGCTCCACTCTGCTGACCGAGCTCGATTCCGATGGCGAAACCGTGCGCATGGCCGGGCGCGGCTACGGCCATGGCGTAGGCATGCCCCAGTGGGGCGCCTATGCCATGGCCGAGGACGGCTACACAGGCGAGGAAATCGCGCTTCATTATTATAAGGATGTCAAGCTGGTCAGGGCCTGGTAACAAAAAAGCCATCACCTCAAACCGCAGGTGATGGCCTTTGCATGTCAATATTTCTTTTCGCAGACGATGCGGTCTGCCACCCAGGTCTGTCCATCCGTGGTCAGATAAACAAAACCCGGAACCGTATACGCGTAGGGAATGCCGCTGCGCTGGATGTACTTCTTGCCCTCGGTGGAGCGCTGATTGTTGGTGATCACCATGAACAGCGGGCTAACCGCTGCCGCATAGCTGTCCGTCAGCTTCTCCAGACCATGATGGGGGTATTTCAGGATATCCGCATCCAGCTTTTCGCCCTTGAGCTCCACATACTTGTTCTGCCCGGGCTTTTCCAGATCCGCCGCCATGAGCATCGTACGCTCGCCATAGGTCACCAGGAACTGCGCGGAACGGTCGTTGAGCTCCTTGTTGCTCGCGTCCAGCTGCCACACCTCGATCGTCGCGCCGCCCAGCGTCAGCACATCGCCGTCCGCATAGGTCATCACGGGAATGCCCGCATTGGCCGCATAGCCGACGGCCTTTTTCATGTGATCGTTATAATTCTCGCTGAAGCAGATCCACAATTCGTCCACCGTAACTTCTTTGATCAGGTCGCGAAATCCGCCGATGTGATCCTCATGGGGATGGGTGTTGACCACCTTGTCGATGTGGGTGATGCCCAGCTGCTTGCACATGTCGATGACACGCTGCGCCTGACCCTGGGTAGCACAGTCCACCAGCATCGTTTCCTCGCCGCAGCGCAGGAGGATCGCATCGCAATTCAGATGCTGGGGAAAGAGCACCTCAAACAGAACGTTTTCCTCCCCGAAGGCAAAATCCGCATGCTCCTCCGGGCTGTTGATCCGGTCCACCAGCACCGGCGCAGAGGGCGTCTCCGCAAGCACAGGCAGCACGATAACCCAAAGCATTACCAGCGCCAGCAGCGCGCTCAGACAGGCTTTTCTCATTTGTTTTCCTCCGTCGGACGGCGCATAAGGCCGTTGCTTCATTAAAATATAGGGCAGCTGCGCAAAGAAGTCGCCATACCATGAAAAATGTGCGGAAAAGCCTTGACATTTCCGCAGGAGTATGATAACATTATAAATTGCATCAGTATCTTTGTATACTGTTGGGTTTTCCTATGCCTGTTCATTGTACACGCTTTGCGTGAAAAATGCAAGCGGGAAATTTCAACAATGTGTTTCTACATTATATGTACAGAGTGCTGAGCGGAAGACATGTCAGGCGCACGTCTGACAAGCGACTGCCAAATGGCAAAGCGTAGCCTGTGTTAAGCATGGACTTAGCAACGGCCGAGGAGGGTGATAGCTTTCTATGGCGCATGAGGTTGAAATGGGTAAGCTCCGCAAGCGCATGAGCTTCTCGCGCATTGATGAGGTTCTGGAAATGCCTGATCTGATCGAGGTACAGAAGAACTCCTATCAGCGCTTTCTTGATACCGATCTGAGGGAAGTCCTGGCGGACGCCTCACCCATCACCGACTATAACGGTACGCTGGAGCTGACGTTCACGGATTATTCCCTGGGCGAGCCCAAGAACTCCATGGACCGCTGCCGTGAGCGCGACATGACCTATGCCGCGCCCCTGAATGTGCACGTCCATCTGTTCAACAGCGAGACCTCCGAAATCAAGGAGACGGACGTCTATATGGGCGACTTCCCCCTGATGACGGAGAACGGCACCTTCATCATCAACGGCGCTGAGCGCGTCATCGTTTCCCAGCTGGTGCGCTCCCCCGGCTGCTACTTCTCCCGCACGCTGGACAAGGCTGGTCTGCCCCTGTATTCCGCTCAGATCATCCCCAACCGCGGCGCCTGGCTGGAGTATGAGACGGATTCCAACAACATCATGTGGGTTCGTCTTGACCGCGCCCGCAAGCTGTGCCTGACGGTGCTGCTGCGCGCGCTGGGCTATGAGTCCGATCAGCAGATCGTCGAGCTGCTGGGCGACGACAAGCGCCTGACCGCCACCCTGTCCCGCGACAACACGCTGGACGAGGCCTCCAAGGATCGCGGCGGCACGCGCCGTCCCCGTGAGCAGGCCCTGCTGGAGATCTACAAGAAGCAGAAGCCTGGCGAGCCCGAAAGCGTGGAGAGCGCGACCAACCTGTTCCGCTCCCTGTTCTACGATCCCAAGCGCTACGACGTGATGCGCGTGGGCCGCTACAAGTTCAACAAGAAGCTGTCCCTGGCAACCCGCATCAACAAGCAGGTTGCTGCCGAGGACGTGATTGATCCCCGCACGGGCGAGATCATGGTCACCGCTGGTGAGATCATCGACCTGGATACCGCGCGCCGTATCCAAAATGCGGGCGTGAACTCCGTGACCGTGGACGTGGAGGGCGAGAAGCGCAAGGTCGTGGGCAACAACTTCGTTGACGCCCGCGAGTACCTGCCCTTCGATCCCCGCGAGGCGGGCATCCTCGAGATGGTTCACCTGCCCACCCTTAAGCGCATCATCGAGTCCGTCGAGCCTGACCAGCTCAAGCAGGTCGTGGCTGACAGCGTGGCTCAGCTGGTGCCCAAGCACATTCTGGATGACGATATCGTGGCCTCCGTCAGCTACATGCTGGGCCTGCCCTATGGCATCGGCGCCACCGATGATATCGACCATCTGGGCAACCGCCGCCTGCGCAGCGTCGGCGAACTGCTGCAGAATCAGATTCGCATTGGCCTGAGCCGTCTGGAGCGCACCGTGAAGGAGCGTATGAGCGTTCAGGACACCCTTGAGGTGAACCCCGGCGATCTGATCAACATCCGTCCTGTGACCGCTGCGATCAAGGAGTTCTTCGGCTCCTCCCAGCTGTCCCAGTTCATGGATCAGTGTAACCCCCTGGCTGAGCTGACCCACAAGCGCCGTCTGAGCGCCCTGGGCCCCGGCGGCCTGAACCGTGATCGCGCCTCCTTCGAGGTCCGCGACGTGCACTACTCGCACTATTCGCGCATCTGCCCCATCGAGACGCCCGAAGGTCCCAACATCGGCCTGATCGGCTCTCTGGCTACCTATGCGCGCATCAATGAATATGGCTTTGTCGAGGCCCCCTACCGCAAGGTGGACAAGGAGAACCGCCGCGTCACCGACGAGGTGCTCTACATGACCGCCGATGAGGAGGACTTCTACAAGGTCGCCACCGCCTCCGAGCCTCTGGACGATAACAACGTCTTCGTCAACGAGCTGATCACCGTTCGCGACAAGACCGAGTACGTCGAGGTGCCCGGTAATCAGGTAGATTTCGTCGACGTGTCTCCCCGCCAGGTGGTTTCTGTCGCTACCGGCATGATCCCCTTCCTGGAGAACGACGACGCAACCCGCGCCCTGATGGGCTCCAACATGCAGCGCCAGGCTGTGCCGCTGCTGGTGCCCGAAGCGCCCCTGGTCGGTACCGGTCTGGAATTCAAGGCCGGTCAGGACTCCGGCGTAGTCATCCTCGCCCGCGAGGACGGCGTGGTGGAAAAGGTTGCCGGTGACGAGATCGTCATCCGCGACGAGTACAACGAGTGCCACCGCTACAAGCTGACCAAGTTTGCCCGTACCAACCAGTCCAACTGTGCCAACCAGCGCCCCGTGGTATCTGCTGGCCAGAAGGTGCAAAAGGGCGATCTGCTGGCCGACGGCCCCGCCACCGAAAAGGGCGAGATCGCCCTGGGCCGCAATGCGCTCATCGGCGTCATGACCTGGGAAGGCTACAACTACGAGGACGCCGTGCTGCTGTCCGAGAAGCTGGTCAAAGAAGATATCTACACCTCCATCCACATGGAGGAGTTCGAGTGTGAGGCCCGCGAGACCAAGCTCGGACCGGAAGAGATCACCCGCGATATTCCCAACATCTCCGACGACGCTGTGAAGGATCTGGACGAAAACGGCATCATCCGCATCGGCGCGGAGGTGCACGCCGGCGACATCCTGGTCGGTAAGGTCACCCCCAAGGGCGAGACCGAGCTGACGGCGGAGGAGCGCCTGCTGCGCGCCATCTTCGGCGAGAAGGCCCGTGAGGTTCGCGACACCTCCCTGCGTGTGCCGCATGGCGAGTGGGGCGTGGTCGTGGACGTGAAGATCTTCACCCGCGAGAACAAGGACGAGATGTCCCCCGGCGTGAACGAGATGGTGCGCGTCTACATCGCTCAGAAGCGCAAGATCTCCGTGGGCGACAAGATGGCAGGCCGCCACGGCAACAAGGGCGTTGTGTCCCGCGTGCTGCGCGAGGAGGACATGCCCTTCCTCCCCGATGGTACGCCCCTGCAGATCGTGCTGAATCCCCTGGGCGTTCCCTCCCGTATGAACATCGGTCAGGTGCTGGAGGTGCATCTGGGTCTGGCCTGCCGCGCGCTGGGCTGGCACATTGCCACCCCCGTCTTCGACGGCGCGACCTACCCCGAAATCCGCGATTGCCTCGAAAAGGCCGCCTGCACCATGGAAGCGCCCTTTGACGAGAACGATCCGCACATGACCGAGTACCACTTCCACAACGGCAAGCCCCTGCGTCTTGACCTGAACGAGGAAGACCGCAAGCTGTTCCTGGACGGTAAGCTGCGCCTGCGCGACGGCCGTACCGGCAACCTGTTTGAGAATCCTGTTACCGTCGGCGTGATGTACTTCCTCAAGCTCCATCACCTGGTGGACGACAAGATGCACGCCCGTTCTGTGGGTCCCTACTCCCTTGTCACGCAGCAGCCTCTGGGCGGCAAGGCCCAGTTCGGCGGCCAGCGTTTCGGCGAGATGGAGGTGTGGGCGCTGGAGGCTTACGGCGCCGCCAACACCCTGCAGGAGATCCTGACGGTCAAGTCCGACGATACCGTCGGCCGCGTCAAGACCTACGAGGCCATCATCAAGGGCGAGAACATCCCCGCCCCCGGTGTGCCTGAATCCTTCAAGGTGCTGATCAAGGAGCTGCAGGCCCTGTGCCTGGACATCAAGGTGCTTGATGCGGACAAGAACGTCATCGAGATTCCCGAGCTGGATCCCGAAGACATGGCGCCCGCCGAATCCACCCGTCCCATGCGCGAGGAGGATCCCGCCGAGAGCGATGCCCCCGCCGCACTGGCCGATGTGGATATGGACGACCTTATCGATCCCGAGTTCACCGCCGCCGACTTCGCGCTGGATGGCGATGACGACATGGATGCGGACGTCAGCCTGGACGCCCTGCGCGACGATCTGGATTTTGACGACGAACCGATGGATGACCTGGACATCGAATAAGATGCAGCTGGAGGGCGCCTGTGCACAGGTGCAGGCGCTCCTCTCCCCCATCCGTCATGTGTTCTTGATATAGAGGCAGCACCCTCTGCTGCCCGACAGCCAATGCCGACGTGAAAGGTCGAATTGGCGGAGATTGAAGGGAGCGTGAACCTTCTTTGTTTGAACTGACCAATCTGGACGCCATCCAAATCGGCATGGCCTCTCCGGAACAGATCCGCGACTGGTCCCACGGCGAGGTCACCAAGCCGGAGACCATCAACTACCGCACCCTCAAGCCCGAACGCGACGGCCTGTACTGCGAGCGCATCTTCGGACCTACCAAGGACTGGGAATGTAACTGCGGCCAGTACAAGCGTATCAAATACAAGGACAAGGAAAAGATCTGCAACAAGTGCGGCGTGCAGGTCACCCGTGCCAAGGTGCGTCGTGAGCGCATGGGCCATATCGAGCTGGCTGCCCCTGTGAGCCACATCTGGTACTACAAGGGCATCCCCAGCCGCATGGGCATGCTGCTGGAGCTCTCTCCCCGCATCCTGGACAAGGTGCTCTACTTTGCCAACTTCATCGTCCTTGATCCCGGCGATGAGAAGGTCACCAAGGTCAAGCTCCACGAGCTGATCAACGACGACCAGTACCGCCGCATCATGGCCGATCCCGACCGCGGCTCCTTCCGTGCAATGATCGGCGCCGAAGCTGTGCAGCAGATGCTGCGCGAGCTGGATCTGGACGCCCTCTCCGCCCAGCTGAAGGCCGAGATCGAGATCCTGACCCAGAAGGAGCACAACCGTGACACCGAGGGCCAGAAGCGCGCCCGCGCCATCAAGCGCCTGGAGGTCGTCGAGTCCTTCCGCGCCAGCGGCAACAAGCCCGAGTGGATGGTGCTGACCGTTCTGCCCGTTATTCCTCCGGATCTGCGCCCCATGGTGCAGCTGGACGGCGGCCGCTTTGCCACCTCCGATCTGAACGACCTGTACCGTCGCGTCATCAACCGCAACAACCGCCTCAAGCGTCTGCTGGAGCTGGGCGCGCCGGATATCATCGTCCGCAATGAGAAGCGTATGCTGCAGGAGTCTGTGGACGCGCTGATCGACAATGGCCGTCGCGGCCGCCCCGTGACCGGCCCCGGTGGTCGCGCCCTGAAGTCCCTGAGCCATCTGCTCAGCGGCAAGCAGGGTCGTTTCCGTCAGAACCTGCTGGGTAAGCGCGTTGACTACTCCGGCCGCTCCGTTATCGTTGTCGGCCCCGAGATGAAGCTGCATCAGTGCGGTCTGCCCAAGGAGATGGCGCTGGAGCTGTTCAAGCCCTTCGTCATGGAGCAGCTGCAGAGCCGCAAGCTGGCCCACAACGTCAAGTCCGCCAAGCGCGCGGTGGAAAAGATGAAGCCTGAGGTATGGGATATCCTCGAGGACGTGATCAAGGATCACCCGGTTCTGCTTAACCGTGCTCCCACGCTGCACCGTCTGGGCATCCAGGCCTTCGAGCCCGTGCTGGTGGACGGCAAGGCCATCAAGCTGCATCCCCTGGCCTGTACCGCCTTCAACGCCGACTTTGACGGCGACCAGATGGCCGTGCACGTGCCCCTGTCCATGGAGGCGCAGGCTGAGGCCCGCTTCCTGATGCTGGGTCACAACAACATTTTGAAGCCCCAGGATGGCAAGCCCGTCATGTCTCCTTCTCAGGACATGGTTATCGGCTGCTACTACCTGACCATCGACAATCCCAACGCCAAGGGCGCGGGCCGCGTGTTCCGCAATCCCGACGAGGCGCATATGGCTTATGCCGTGGGCCAGATCACCCTCCAGAGCCCCATCAAGGTGCGCGTGGAGCGTGAATTCAACGGCGAAAAGGGCAGCAAGGTCATCGACTGCACCCTCGGCCGCCTGATCTTCAACGACGCGCTGCCCCAGAATCTGGGCTTCAAGAAGCGCGAGTGCCTCGACGACATGTTCGAGCTGGAGATCAACGAGCTGGTGGGCAAGAAGCAGCTGAGCAACATCGTCGATATGTGTTTCCGTTCTCAGGGCGAGCACAAGTGCGCCGAGGTGTTGGACGCCATCAAGGCCCTGGGCTACAAGTACTCCACCGTGGGCGCGCTGACGGTTTCCGTTGCGGACATCAAGATTCCGCCCATGAAGCAGCAGATGCTGGACGAGACCGACGCAAAGGTCGCCAAGGTCAACAAGATGTACCAGAAGGGCCTGTTGAGCGAGGACGAGCGCTACATGCGCGTCATCGACCTGTGGAACGGCTGCACCCACGCGCTGCGTGACCAGATTCTGCCCAACCTGGACAAGTTCAACCCCATCCGCATGTTCACCGACTCCGGCGCCCGTGGTTCTGCCGCGCAGGTGTCCCAGCTTGCTGGCATGCGTGGCCTGATGGCCTCCCCCACCGGCAAAACCGTGGAGCTGCCCATCCGCGCCAACTTCCGTGAGGGCCTGAACGTGCTGGAGTTCTTCCTGTCCTCCCATGGCTCCCGTAAGGCCCTGTCCGATACCGCCATGAAGACCGCCGACTCGGGTTATCTGACCCGTCGTCTGGTGGATATCTCCCAGGAAGTTATCGTCCGCGAGGAGGATTGCTTCGAAGCTCGCGGTCACCAGCAGGTGCGCGGCATCACCGTGTCCGAGCTGATGAGCGGCAAGCAGTCCATCGAGTCCCTTGAGGATCGTCTGCGCGGCCGTACCTCTGCGGAGGATATCATCGATCCCGCCACGGGCGAGGTCATCGTGCGCCTCAACGAGCCCATCGATCATTACAAGGCTCAGGCCATCGTCAAGGCTGGCATCAAAAAGGCCTATGTGCGTTCCGTGCTGACCTGCCGCACCGAAAACGGCGTCTGCGCGCGCTGCTACGGCCAGAACATGGCTCACGGCGGCAAGGTGGATGTGGGCGAGGCTGTCGGCATCATCGCAGCCCAGGCCATCGGCGAGCCCGGCACCCAGCTGACCATGCGTACCTTCCATACCGGCGGTATCGCATCAGGCGAGGACATCACCCAGGGTCTGCCCCGCGTTGAAGAGCTCTTCGAGGCCCGCAAGCCCAAGCGTGAGGCTGTGCTCAGCGATGTGAGCGGCACAGTGTCCATGCAGCAGGTCAAGGGCAAAAACGAACTGGTCATCACCGCCGACGACCCGACCTACGAGCAGCGCTCCTACCGCTCCGGCGTGGGTACCCTCATGGTGACCGACGGCGCGGAGGTGCGTCAGGGCGATGTGCTGATCTCCGGCGCTGTGAACCCGCGTACCGGCAAGGAAATGAACATCAAGTCCGACCTGAGCGGCATTGTCTCCATCATGGAGCAGGATACCGCCCTGGAGGTCATGGTAGTCTCCAACCAGCCCGTGTATGAGAAGAAGAGCTATTCCATCACCTATGGCAGCCGCCTGAAGGTGCAGGAGGGCGATCATATCGAGGCTGGCGACATTCTGATCGAGGGCTCCATCAATCCCCACGATCTGCTGCGCATCCTCGGCCCCAAGGCCGTGCAGGACTACCTGCTCAAGGAAGTTCTGGCTGTGTACCGCCTGCAGGGCGTTGCCGTGGCCGACAAGCACATCGAGATCATCGTCCGTCAGATGCTGCGCAAGGCGCGCGTCGAGGACAACGGCGATACCGATCTGCTGCCCGGCTCCCTGGTGGATCTCTCCCGTCTGGAGGAGGCCAACCAGAAGGCTCTGGAGAACGGCGGCCGTCCCGCATACGTCAAGCGCGTACTGCTGGGCATCACCAAGGCTTCCCTGGCCACCGATTCCTTCCTGTCCGCCGCGTCCTTCCAGGAGACCAACCGTGTCCTGACCGAGGCCGCCATCAAGGGCAAGATCGATCCGTTGATCGGCCTGAAGGAGAACGTCATCCTGGGCAAGCTGATTCCCGCCGGCACTGGCATGCGCCGCTACAAGGATATCGAGATCCGCGAGAACTACGGATACTAAGACGTAAGGCTGTTCAAGGGAGCTTCTGGCTGGAAGCTCCCTTCTTTATTCCATTGACAGCGAGGTGAAGCCATGCTCCGTTTGATCACCCCCTGCGAAGCCTATCTGCCCTCCTACACCGAAGCCTACGATGAATACTGCGCCTATCCCCGTCCTGCAGGCAATCCCCTGATTGACCCGCGCGCCTGCAATCTGCTGGCCAGGTATGAACGCTATCGAAACGCCTGCGATCTGCCAGAGGGCTGGGTCGGCATGACCACCTATTGGCTGGTGGATGATGAAAACCAACGCTTCCTGGGGCAGATCGATATCCGGCACGAACTGACAGAGCATCTCCTGCGCTATGGCGGCCACGTCGGCTACGCCATCCGTCTCGGCGAATGGAACAAGGGCTACGGCACGCTGATGCTCTCCCTCGCCCTCCCCCGCGCCAAGGTGCTGGGCATCGGGCGTTGTCTCATCACCTGCGACGATGACAATCCCGGCTCCGCCCGCGTGATGGAGAAAAACGGCTTTGTGCTGGGCGACAAAATTGACAATGTTATCAACGGCAGGACAATCATCACCCGCCGCTACTGGAAAACACTGTAACGAAAGAAGGCACTTGCCATGAATCTGATCCTCATCGGCATGCCGGGCTGCGGCAAATCCACCGTGGGCGTGGTGCTTGCCAAGGCTTTGGGCATGGACTTTATTGACTCCGACCTGGTCATTCAGCGCAAAATGAATGCGCGTCTGTCCGCCATTATCGATCAGTATGGCGATGACGGTTTCCGCGAGATTGAAAACCACATCAATGCAGAGCTGGAGGCGGAAAACAGCATCATCGCCACCGGCGGCAGCGTGGTGTATGGCGAGGATGCGATGCGCCGCATGAAGGAGCTGGGAACCGTCATCTACCTCAAGCTCTCCTACGAGTCTGTGGAGGACCGCCTGGGTGACCTTCATGCCAGGGGCGTGACCATCAAGCCCGGCTGGACGCTGCGCGATCTGTACAACGAGCGCTGTCCGCTCTACGAAAAGTGGGCTGACCTTGTGGTGGAGGCCGATGGTCTGCGGGTGCGCGAGGTGGTCAAGTTCGTCCGCGAGTATTTGGGGGACTGCTGATATGCCCTCCATCACACTGGAGCAGCTGAACGCCAGCAACCGCGCCGCCCTGCTGGCCATCAAGCGTGATGATATCAGCGAGGACGTGGTGGACTCCACAGAAACGATCCTGGAGCTGACGCAGTATGGCGTCGACCATGGCTGCATCGGTCACACCTATGCCATCCGCTACGGCACGCAGTATGCCGGTATTATCCTGATGGGTGAGGGCATTCCGTGGCCCTGCGATCCGCCCGAGCTGGCGGGCATCCCCTTCTACCGCATCATGGGCTTTGTGGTCGATCAGCGCTACCGCAATCTCGGCATTGGCTCACAGGCGCTGGAGATGACCATTCAAGCCATCTACGAAGAGTACGGCCCGCGCCCCATCGCCCTGGCGGTCCAGGAGAGCAATCTGCGCGCCATGCGCTTCTATGAGGCCCACGGCTTTGTCCGCAACGCTGCGATGGACGAGGATGACTGCTACTTCCTCCGCTATCCGCGTTAGCTTTTCTCCTCCGGTGCATCGCCGGAGGAATTTGCATATCTATGCGCCATCTTATTCACCGCCCGCCACCCGAACACCTATTCCATGTTCCCCTTGATGAATCCGGAGAAATGTGGTATAATAAGGTGTTGTGAATCCGCGATTCTGCCCGGGCTGCCGGGCTTTCATGAACTATCCGAGGGAGAGGGAGTTTTCCAATGGCAAAGACTTACGACGCCGGTCAGCTACAGGTGCTGGAGGGCCTTGAGGCCGTCCGCATGCGCCCCGGCATGTATATCGGCACCACGTCCACCCGCGGTCTGCACCACCTGCTGTGGGAGATCGTTGACAACGCCATTGACGAGGCCAGCAACGGCTTCGCCAGCGAGGTGCGCGTGACGCTCCATCAGGACGGCTCTGCCTCCGTCTACGATAACGGCCGCGGCATGCCCGTGGACGAGCATCCTACGATGCACATGTCCGGCGTGGAGGTCATCTTCACCAAGCTCCATGCCGGCGGCAAGTTCAACAACGACAACTATGCCTACTCCGGCGGTCTGCACGGCGTGGGTGCTTCGGTCGTCAACGCCCTGTCCAAGTGGCTGACGGTCGATATCTTCCGCGATTTCACCCATTACAAGGTGCGCTTCACCTCCACGGTGGACGAGAAGGGCAAGTGCCTGGCCGGTATCGCGGATGAACCCCTCCAGCGCGTGGGCAATACCCGCAAGAAGGGCTCCCTCATCCGTTTCCTGCCGGATGACACCATCTTTGAGGACGTTCGTTTCAACGGCGACACCGTGTCCCGCCGCCTGCAGGAGCTGGCGTATCTGAACCGCGGCCTCAAAATCGTCTTCACCGATGAACGCATCAAGGACGCCGAAAGCCGCGAGAAGACCTTCCTGTATGAGGGCGGTATCATTGATTACGTCAAGTACCTCAACGATGGGAAGAATGCCATGCACGAGGAGCCCATCTTCCTTGAGGGACAGAAGGATTCCGTCATCTGCCGCGTGGCCATCCAGTATACCGACGGCTACACGGAGTCGATGTTCTCCTACGTCAACAACATTCCCACCGGCGAGGGCGGCAGCCATGAGACCGGCTTCAAAGCCGCCTTCACCAAGATGTTCAACGATTACGCCCGCCGCATCGGCGCTTTGAAGGAAAAGGACGCCAACCTTTCCGGCGAGGACTTCCGCGAGGGACTTTCCTGCGTACTGACCACAATGGTCAAGAATCCGCAGTTTGAGGGCCAGACCAAGGGCCGCCTTGGCAACAGCGAGGTGCGTCCGGCTGTGGAGGGCATCATTACCCAGCAGCTGACGGACTGGCTGGAGAACCTCAAAAACCAGGATATCGCCCAGGCCATCGTGCAAAAGGCCATCAAGGCCGCTCAGGTACGCGAGGCCGCCCGCAAGACCCGCGACAACGCCCGCAAGGCTAATCAGCTGGACGCAGCGCCCCTGGTGGGCAAGCTCAGCGCCTGCCGCGGCAAGAAGGCCGAGGACAACGAGCTCTTCATCGTCGAGGGCGACTCCGCAGGCGGCAGCGCCAAGCAGGGTCGTGACAGCCGCTATCAGGCCATTCTGCCCCTGCGCGGCAAACCCCTCAACGCCGAGAAAAAGCGTCTGGATCAGGTGCTCTCCAACGAGGAATTCCGCAGCCTGATCACCGCCCTTGGCACCTCCATCGACGAGGGCTTCAACCTGAATAACCTCAGATATCACAAGGTCATCATCCTCTCCGACGCCGATCAGGACGGCGCACACATCCGTGCCATCCTGCTGACCTTCTTCTTCCGCTATATGAAGGAGCTGGTCATGAACGGCCACGTCTACATCGGCATGCCGCCGCTGTACAAGGTGCAGAAGGGGTCGAAAATCTGGTATGCCTATGACGACAAGGAACTGCAGAAGTGCATCAAGAGCGCAGGCAAGGGCTACACCCTGCAGCGCTACAAGGGCCTTGGCGAAATGAACCCCGAGCAGCTCTGGGCTACCACCATGGATCCCAGCCAACGCAAGCTCATGCAGGTGACCATCGAGGATGCAGCCCTTGCCGACCGCCGCATCACCATCCTCATGGGCGATAAGGTCGAGCCCCGCCGCGATTACATCACCGAGCATGCGGACTTCAACAAGCCCGACAACTTTGAACTCCCGGACAACCACCAGGAAGGAGGCGTGTAAGAAATGGCGAAGAAGACCAGCGATCAGCGGCCCATCCCCAAGGATGACCCGTCGCGCATCTTGCAGACCTCCGTTGAAGACGTGATGCATCAGTCGATGATCCCCTACGCCGAGCACGTCATCCTGGAGCGCGCCCTCCCCCGCGTGGAAGACGGCCTCAAACCTGTGCAGCGCCGCATCCTTTACACCATGATGGAGCTGGGCACCACGCCGGACAAGCCCCACCGCAAGTGCGCCCGTATCGTTGGCGATTGCCTGGGTAAATATCACCCCCACGGCGATACCTCCGTCTACGACGCGCTGGTGCGCATGGCGCAGGATTTCTCCATGCGCGGCCCGATGGTGGATGGCCACGGCAACTTTGGCTCCATCGACGGCGACAGCGCCGCTGCCATGCGATACACCGAGGCCCGTATGGCGCCCCTGGCCATGCTGATGCTCCGCGATATCGAGAAGGACACCGTGCCCTTCCGTCTGAACTTCGACGATACCCTCAAAGAGCCGGACATGCTGCCCGCCCGTTTCCCGAACCTGCTGGTGAACGGCGCCACGGGCATCGCCGTCGGCCTTGCAACAAATATCCCGCCCCATAATCTTGGCGAAGCCATCCGGGCCGTCATCGCGCAGATCGAAAAGCCGAACATCGCGCTGGACGAGCTGATGGAGATCATCCCCGGCCCGGACTTCCCCACCGGCGGCGTGCTGGTGAAGAACGAAGAAATCCGCAAGGGCTACGAAACCGGCCGCAGCAAGCTCTCCGTGCGTGCACGCGTGCATATGGAGGACGGCAGCGCCGGACGCACGCTCCTGGTGATCACCGAGATTCCCTACGCAGTCAACAAGGCCGCGATGCTGGAGAAGATCCTCAAACTCTCCGAGGAGAAGAAGGCCCAGCTGGGCTGCATCTACGATATCCGCGACGAATCCGACCGCAACGGCATGCGTGCGGTGATCGAGCTGAAAAAGGACGCCGATGCGCAGAAGGTGCTGAATTACCTTTACAAGTATTCCGACCTGCAGGTGACCTTCGGCGTGAACATGGTCGCCATCGCCGAGGGCAAGCCCGTGCAGATGGGCCTCAAAACCATGATCGGTCACTTCATCCGCCACCAGAAGGATGTAGTCACCCGCCGCACGGAGTACGACCTGAAGCATGCCCGCGCCCGCGCTCACATTTTGCAGGGCCTGATGATCGCCGTGGACAATCTGGACGAGGTCATCGCGCTGATTCGTTCCTCCAAGAACCCCAAGGAGGCCAAGGAGAAGCTGATGGCCCGCTTTGAGCTGACGGACGTGCAGGCTCAGGCCATCCTCGATATGCGTCTGCAGCGCCTGACAAACCTGGAAATCGTGGCGCTCCGCAAAGAATACGAGGATATCCTCAAGCTGATTGACAAGCTGGAGGGCATCCTCGGCAGCGAACGCAAGCTGATGACTGTCATCAAGAAGGAATTACAGGAGATTGCCGACGAATACGCCGACGAGCGCCGCACGACCATTGAGACTGCGGAAGAAACGCCTGCCGAAGCCTTCAAGGAGGTCATCGCCCCCGAAGAGGTCATCGTAGCCTTTACCCGCGCGGGCTTCCTCAAGCGCATGAAGCCTGACGTATATCGCAAGAATCCCCTGCCTGCCCGGGAGGACAATGAAGCAGACAGCGCAGAATTCCTGTTCATGTCCCGCACGGACGAGACACTGCTCATCTTCACCGACCATGGCAACTGCTATCCCCTGAGCGTGAACAACCTCAACGAGTGCAAGCCCAAGGATCGCGGCCAACTGCTCTCCGGCGTACTGGCAGGGCTGGAGGACGGCGAAAAGGCGCTGTGGATCTCCTGCCTGCGCATGGCTGATATCGGCCACATGCCGGACTTCCTGTTCGTAACCAAACAGGGCGTTATCAAGCGCAGCGCCGCCGTGGATTATGACGTGCGCAGCAAGAAATTTGCCGCCGTGAACATCAAGAAGAACGATCAGCTGCTCGCCGTCATGCCCGCCGCCACCCGCGACGACATCCTCATGCTCAGCCGCGGCGGCATGTGCATCCGCTTTGCTCTGGATACGGTGCCCACCCAGGGCCGCGTATCAGCCGGCGTAAAGTGCATGCAGGTAGATGACAAGGACGAGGTCATCTGGGCAGGACAGATTGGCGATACGGAGCAGATGGTGCTCATGTCCGAGCGCGGCTACGCCAAGCGCCTGCTGGCGGTGGACTTTGAAAAGCAGAATCGCAACGGCAAGGGCGTCAAATCCTTCTACTTCAACAAGAATGGCTCCAACGGCAAATATCTGGCAGGCATTGTAAAGTGTGAGAAGGGCCCCTGTGACCTGATCGTCACTCAAAGCCAGAGCCCTGCCGCCCGCTTGCAGAAGGATGCGATTCTCCTGCAGGGCAAGCAGGATCGCGGCAACCCCTACGTCATCGCCATCCTCGATGATGTGGTAACAGGCATGGTGGCCGTGGACAGCGCGGCAGAGTAAGTTTCCCTTGTCACACCCTGCAAAACGTGTTATCATGGTATTTATGGAGGTGTGCATATGAATCGCAACGAATTTGTTCAGGCTCTCCCTGTCACCAGCATCGCCGCGCGTCTGATCGGCGCTGTGCTGGAGGTCTACATGGATGACATTGACGATATTCACGTCATGGTCTCCGGCGACGAGCGTGATGTGACCAACCTGCGCGTTCAGTGCACTGCCGATCAGCTGCTGGTTGAGCAGCCCGCCGCTTCGCTGGCCAAGAACCCCGTTTCCACCAGTTGGATGCAGGTAACGCTGCGCATCCCCCGCAGCTGGAAGGGCAGCATTGAGGCCCGGACGGTCTCCGGCTGGATGAACATCCGCGGCGTGAATGGCGCAGACCTGGCGATGGAGACAGTTTCCGGCATGCTGATGGCTTCCGATGTATCCTTCATTGCCGCAAGCATTCGTTCCGTCACAGGAGATATCAAGATCACGGGCCTTACGGCGGAGCGGTGCAGCCTGAGCTCCACCTCCGGCAGCGTTCTGGCTGCTGCCACAAGCCTGCGCAGCGGCAGCGCGAACACGGTCACCGGCGGCGTCACGCTCTCCCTGACCGAGCCCTTTGAGGAGATCAGCGCCAATTCGGTCTCCGGCGACATCCGCATTGAAGCGCCCATTGACGCATGCGACGCGGTGCTCCGCAGCGTTTCCGGCCGCATCCGTACCAGCGGTGTATCCATCGTTGAGGGCGCAGCAAAAGTGCGCGCCACAACCGTTGCAGGCGATTTGGATATCACACAGGTGATCTACGAATAAACAAGCATCATATACGAGGAGGAATTTTCCATGGCAAGACAGAATTTCGGTGGTTTCGGCGGCGGCGCCAACATGCAGCAGCTCATGCGCCAGGCCCAGAAGATGCAGCAGATGATGACCGAGGCCCAGGAGAAGCTGGACGCTGCGGAGTACGAAGCGGCTTCCGGCGGCGGCGTGGTGTCCGTCAGGGTGAGCGGCAAGCGCGAGCTGCTGTCCATCACCATCGACCCCAAGGTGGTTGACCCCGATGATGTGGAGATGCTGCAGGATCTGGTGATGGCCGCCGTGAACGAGGCCCTTCGCAAGGGTGAGGAAACCCGCGAAGCGACCATGAACAAGATGGCTCCCGGTATGGGCGGCATGGGCGGCATGTTCTGATGGCAGGACAGATTGAACCCATCCAGCGCATGGTATCGGAGCTGGCACGCCTACCCGGCATTGGTCAGAAGACGGCGCAGCGTTTGGCTTACCACATCGTCGGCCTCCCGCTGGAGGAGGTACACGCCCTCGCTGCAGCGCTGTGGCAGGGGCGCAAAGCCATCCGCTACTGCGAGCAGTGCGGCAATTTCTCCGCAGGCGAGAAGTGCGGCGTATGTGAGAATGCCGAGCGTCACAACGGGCAGATCTGTGTCGTGCGCGATCCCCGCGACGTGGCTGCCATGGAGCGCATGCACGATTACCACGGCCTGTACCATGTTCTGCACGGCACGCTCAGTCCCATGGATGGCGTAGGCCCGGATGACATCCGCATCAAGGAGCTCATCGTCCGTTTGGGAACGGAGGAGGTCAGCGAGGTCATTCTTGCCACCAATCCCGACATTGAGGGCGAGGCCACTGCAACCTACATTGCGCGCATCCTCAAGCCCATGGGCGTCAGGTGCACGCGCATTGCCCACGGCGTCCCCGTCGGCAGCGACCTGGAGTATGCGGACGAGGTAACCCTCTCCAAAGCCATGGAGGGCCGCAGGGAACTGTAACCAATGAGCACACCTGACCCCGGGTGTGCTTTTTTCACAGGAGAGATCATGATGGATTACTTGCTTCTCATTGCCATCGCGCTGCTGCTGGCTGTGGTGATCATGCTGTCTGTGCTGCTGATGCGTCAGCGCCAGCTCACCGACACGCAGGATCAGCAGAACCGCCGTATGTCCGACTTCTTGCAGCAGCTGGGCTATGACCTCTTCGATGAGCTGGCCCAGCAGCGTGACGAGAGCGCCAACGAGCTGATGCAAACCGGTGACCGACTGACCTCTACCATGGCGCAAATGAGCCAGAGCCAGACCGCCATGCTGGAGAGTATGCAGCGTCAGATTCTGCTGACCACCCGCAATCAGGAGGAACGCATCGGCCACATGTCTGCGGGCATGAACGATACCCTCACCCAGCTGGACGCACGCATGGAGCAGGTACGTCAGGCCACCAGCAACGGCATTGACGGCCTGCGCCAGGAGAACACCCGCCAGCTCAACGAGATGCGCCGCACGATGGACGAACGCCTCACCCAATCGCTGGACAAGCGGCTCAACGAGTCCTTCGCGCTGGTTTCCCAGCGACTCGAGCAGGTCTATAAGGGCCTTGGAGAAATGCAGACCCTGGCCACCGGCGTAGGCGATCTCAAGCGCGTGCTGACCAACGTTAAGACCCGCGGCATCTGGGGTGAGATGCAGCTGGGCAATCTGCTCTCCTCCGTACTGACGGCGGAGCAGTATGATGAAAACGTCGCCGTCATCCCCGGCAGCCTGGAGCGGGTGGAATTCGCCGTGCGCCTCCCCGGTAAGGACGCCGACACCCTCTATCTGCCCATCGACAGCAAATTCCCCATGGAGGATTACGCCCGCCTCACCGAGGCCAGCCAGCAGGGCAATCCCACTGCGGTGGAGGCTGCCCGCAAGGCGCTGGTTGACCGCATCAAGCAGGAGGCGAAGCGCATCTCCAGTAAGTACATCGCGCCGCCCCACACCACCGATTTCGCCGTCATGTTCCTGCCCGTGGAGGGCCTCTACGCCGAGATCGTGCAGCAGGTAGGGGTGGTGGATGCCATTCAGCGGGATCAGCGAGTGGTCATCGCAGGCCCCGGAACCTTCTCCGCCCTCCTCAACGCCCTGCAGATGGGCTTCCGGACACTGGCGATTGAGAAGCGCTCCAGCGAGGTGTGGAAGCTCCTTGGCACCGTGAAGGCGGACTTCGGCGCCTTCTCCACCGTGCTGGAAAAGACCCAGCAACGGCTGCGCCAGGCCAGCGAATCCATCGATTCCGCCTTTGCCAAAACGCGCACCATCCAGCGTCATCTGGGCGCGGTGGAAAGTGCCGGATTGGACAAACCGCTCCTCCCCGAGGACGACTGACCCGGCAAGTGGTCTGCTCCTGCGCCCTGCGGAGAGTCGCCACTCAACATCGTCCTTCGCTTTCACCTACGGCGAACGCCCCACTGAGGAGCCGCTCCGCCCGACGCCCTCTCGGCGCTCTCCTCGCGATGGAGTTGACTGCCTGCGGTTGGAGTTGCGCACACGTAGGCGTTGAAGGGACGAAAGCCGCATTCCAAATGCCCCTCCCCCCTTGTCAATTTTTCAATTATCGTGTATAATATTGAACCGTTGGTGACCAACGTCTATTCCGCCTACCCGTTTTCGGATAGCGCTCACCCATAGATACGCAAGCTTTTTTCAAGCACACAAGGAGGATGACCCATGCCTACGACCAAGTTCGATAAGGAGTCCATCAAGGCCTCGATTATCGGTAAGCTGCAGCGCTACAATGGCCGCACCATTGAGGAGGCGTCCAACGCGCAGATCTACCGCGCTCTGGCCTCCACCGTCCGCGATCAGATCATGCAGAAGTGGATGATCTCCCGCGAGGAGCGCAAGACTAATAACAACAAGCGCCTGTACTATCTCTCCGTGGAATTCCTGATGGGCCGAAGCCTGTATACCAACATTCTCAATCTGGTGTCCACGGCGGACTACAAGGCTGCCCTTGATGAACTGAACATCGATGTGGATGCGGTGCTGCGCGAAGAGCCCGAACCGGCTCTGGGCAATGGCGGTCTGGGCCGTCTGGCTGCCTGCTTCATGGACTCCCTGGCTTCCCTGGATCTGCCCAGCATGGGCTGTTCCATCCGCTATGAGTACGGCCTGTTCCGCCAGAAGATCATCGATGGCCAGCAGGTTGAGCTGCCCGACTACTGGCTGGGCAACGGCAACGTGTGGGAAATGCCCGTGATGGAGGACGCCTGCGAGGTGCACTTCAACGGCCATGTAGACATGGTCGAGGAGAACGGCCGCATGACCTTCAAGCACGTGGGCTACAATACCGTTGAGGCCGTGCCCTACGACATGCCTCTGGTGGGTTATGACACCGCCACCGTCAACAGCCTGCGCCTGTGGAGCGCTCGCTCCCCCAAGCGTATGGATCTGGGTTCCTTTGGCCGCGGCCAGTATGTGCAGGCCACCGAGGAGAAGGAGCTGGCTGAGGCCATTTCCAACATCCTCTACCCCGAGGACAATCATTATGAAGGCAAACTGCTCCGCCTGAAGCAGCAGTACTTCTTCACCTCCGCAACGCTGCAGTACATGATCAAGGACTTCAAGAAGCTCAACGGCAACGACTGGTCGAAGCTTCCTGAGAAGGTGGTCGTGCACGTCAACGACACCCACCCGGGCCTGGCAATCCCCGAGCTGATGCGCCTGCTGATGGACGAAGAGGGGCTGGGCTGGGACGAGGCACAGGCCATCGTCTCCAAGACCATCGCCTACACCAACCACACCATCATGGCTGAGGCCCTCGAGAAGTGGCCTGAGGACATGGTGAGGTCTCTGCTGCCCCGCATCTATCAGATCCTGGTGGAGATGAACCGCCGCCTGTGCGCCCGCCTGTGGAATCACGTCCCCGGCCAGGCCGAGCGCGTGGGCAAGATGGCCATCATCTCCTACGGCTACATCCACATGGCCAACCTGTGCGTAGCCATGACCTTCAACACCAACGGCGTTTCCCAGCTCCACGGCGACATCCTCAAGGCCGAGACCTTCAACGATTTCTATCAGGTCATGCCTGAAAAGTTCAGCGCGATCACCAACGGCATCACCCATCGCCGCTGGCTGATGGCCTGCAACCCCGAGCTGACCGATTTGATCTGCGAGACCATCGGCACCGACTGGATCAAGAACACCGAGCTGCTGGAGAACCTCAAGCCCTACGCCGATGACGCAGCTTTCCGCGAGAAGTTCGCCAAGATCAAGTACAACAACAAGGTGCGCCTGTCCAACTTCCTCAAAGCCCATCAGGGTGCAGAGGTTGACCCCGCCTTTATCTTTGATGCCCAGTCCAAGCGTCTGCATGAGTACAAGCGTCAGATGCTCAATGCCCTGCACTGCCTGGTGCTCTACAACCGCATCGTGAACGATCCGTCCTTCACCATGCAGCCCCGCACCTTCATCTTCGGCTCCAAGGCGGCTCCCGGCTACAACCGCGCCAAGCAGATCATCCGCTTCATCAACGCGCTCAGCCGCCTGATCGCCAAGCATCCCCGCGCCAACAAGATGCTGCAGGTGGTGTTCCTGGAGAACTACGATGTGTCCTCCGCGCAGATCCTGATCCCCGCCACCGAGGTTTCCGAGCAGTTGTCCACCGCCTCCAAGGAGGCCAGCGGCACCGGCAACATGAAGTACAGGATGAACGGCGCTGTGACCATCGGCACCATGGCCGGCGCCAATGTGGAGATCAGCCAGCAGGTCGGCATGGACAACATCTACATCTTCGGCATGCGTTCCGACACGGTGCTGGATATGTACCGCGAGCGCAACTACAACCCTATGTCCATCTTCGAGACCAACGCCGAGCTGCGTCTGGCCCTGACCCAGATGATCGATGGTACCGTGCTGCCCGAGGCCCCCGGCGCCCTGCAGGATCTGTACCACAGCCTGCTCATCGGCGACTACGGCAACATGGCTGACCCCTACTTCGTCCTCAAGGACTTCGGCTCCTACTCCATGGCCCAGCGTCGCATCGATGCAGACTATGCCGACAAGGACAAGTGGAACCGTATGGCTGTCATCAATACCGCCATGTCCGGCGTGTTCTCCTCTGACCGCACCATCCGCGAGTACAACGACAGCATCTGGCACCTGGAGCCGCTGAAGAACCATTAAGAGAGCACGCGCTCTCATCTTTGCCCGGACTCAGTCCGGGCTTTCTCCCTCATTCTCCCGAAAACGTTTCCACCTCCGCAATTTCGACAGACAGGACTGATTCGATCATGATGCTTCACGATTCTCACAAGGCATTCTTCCGTCAGCCCATGGGGCCTGCGCCCGTCGGCTCCAAGGTGACCATCCGCTTCCAGTGCGACGAGGCCACCAGCGTCATCCTGCGCACCTGGATGAACGAAGAGCTCTGCTACACCATGGTCAACACCTACAAGGACGATTGGCAGACCACCATCACCCTGCCTAAGGAGCCGGGGCTGTTCTGGTATTCCTTCATCGTCTACCGCAAGGATGGCCGTACCGTCCGCTACGGCAACGCCTACGACAAGCTGGGCGGCGAGGGCGCAGTGTATGAAAAGGGCGATCCGGAATCCTTCCAGATCACTGTGTACGCCAAGGATTTCACCACCCCTGCCTACTTCCACGGCGCGAACATCTATCAAATCTTCCCCGACCGCTTCTGGCGCGCGGAAACCAAGGCCATGGATGACCGCAGTGACCGTTACGTCCATAAGAACTGGGACGAGGAAATGATCTCCGTGGGCGATATGCGCGGCGGCAAGTATCAGGAGCTGGACTTCTACGGCGGCAACCTGAATGGCGTGAAGGAGAAGCTTCCCTATTTGAAGTCCCTGGGCGTAGATATCATCTACCTGAACCCCATCTTCCGCGCGCGTTCCAACCACCGCTACGACACGGGTGACTATTCCAAGATCGACCCTCTGTGCGGCACGGAGGAGGAGTTCATCGAGCTGTGCAAGGCAGCCGAGGAGAACGGTATGCGCATCCTGCTGGACGGCGTATTCTCCCACACGGGCGAGGACAGCATCTACTTCAACCACTTCGGCCACTACGAGACCCTCGGCGCCTACCAGGGCGACGCCTCTCCCTACTACGACTGGTACACCTTCAAGCACTTTCCGGAGGACTACCGCGCCTGGTGGGGCATCATGAGTCTGCCGGAATTGCGCAAGGACAATCCGGAGTACCAGCACTTCATGTTCAAGGACAAGGACGGTATCGTCCCCCGTTGGATTCACAAGGGTGCCTGCGGCTGGCGTCTGGACGTGGCGGACGAGCTGCCCATGGACTTCCTGCGCAAGCTGCGCGTCTCCGCCCGCAAGGCCGACCCCAACGCCGTTGTGCTGGGCGAGGTGTGGGAGGATGCGAGCAACAAGGTGGCCTATGGCGAAATGCGCTGCTATTGCACCGGCGACACCCTGGACAGCGTCATGAACTATCCCCTGCGCGAAGCCATCCTTGACTTCACAACGGGCAAGAAGCCTGCCGCCGATCTCGTCCGTCTGGTAAAGCATCAGGCAGAGGTGTACCCCGCCCAGTTCCGCTACGCGCTGATGAACCTTGTCGGCAGCCACGATCGTCCCCGCGCACTGAACATGCTCGTTGGCCGCGAGTGCATGGATCTGCCCAAGGCTGATCAGCAGTGGATTCACCTGAGCGTGGAGGAATACGAGCTGGCTGTGAAGCGTTACAAGATGTGTGTGGATCTCCTGTGCGCCCTGCCCGGCTGCCCCACCATCTACTACGGCGACGAAGCCGGCCTCACCGGCTGCCACGACCCGTGGAACCGCCGTCCCTACCCCTGGGGACATGAGGACAAAAAGCTGCAGGAATTCGTCAGCAACAAGCTGATCCACCGCAGCCAGAGCGATGTGCTCAAATATGGCCTGTGCGACATCGAAGCCATTGACGAGGACACCATCACCATCACCCGCTACATGGACGGCGGCGTGGATGGCCTGGGCAACAAGACCTCTTGCACGACAAAGGAAGTCATCACCGTTTGCCGCAAATAAGACAAGAGCGCTCCCTGACCGATGCGTCAGGGAGCTTTTTGCATGTTTCAGTTCAGTTAAGCAATGGTATATATGTCTTAGGGAACCAGGGGAGCTTATGCGGACGAAGGCCTCTGGCAGGCAGGGGGCGCTTCCCCTGCACCCCGCAACCTTCCTCACCCCTTGACCCATTTGGGGTGTTGGAGCTTGGCTGGTTCCTTTGCAAGGGGGACGATACGGAAATAGAGAAGTTTGTGTACTTTCTTGTGCTCGCTTTAGCTCGAATCTGTGAGCAAGCTCACAGAGTTCTCGCGTCGCCCATACTTGACTTTCCATTTGATGTTGCTGGAGACGCCCCCCTACCTGCGGTGGGGTACGGGATGATGTGAGGTCTTTGCTGTCTCGGTGGTTCGCTTGCTATGACGGTATTCTGGGCGGGGCTTCTGGCAGGACATACACAGACATTGACAACAATCTGCTCCCGTGCTATGATGATAGATGGCACTAACGACTTGATACAGAGGTATATACCAATGCTTGAAATCAAGAACCTCTCCTTTGCCGTGCCGGTGGAGGCAGTGGAGAAGGAGATCATCCATGATATCAGCCTGACGGTGAATAAGGGCAAATTCGTGGTCATTACCGGCCCGAACGGCGGCGGCAAGTCCACGCTGGCCAAGCTTATCGCAGGCATTGAGAGACCCACTGCCGGGCGCATTCTGCTCTCCGGCGAGGATATGACGGATAAGTCCATCACCGAGCGCGCGCATATGGGCGTGAGCTACGCCTTTCAGCAGCCGGTGAAATTCAAGGGCATCCGCGTGATCGATCTGCTGCGCATCGCCTCCGGACGCAAGCTCTCCGTGGGAGACGCCTGCGCGTATTTGAGCGAGGTCGGCCTGTGCGCGAGGGATTATATCGACCGCGAGGTCAACGGCAGCCTCTCCGGCGGCGAATTAAAGCGCATTGAAATTGCGACGGTGCTTGCCCGCGGCACGGTACTGTCCGTTTTCGATGAGCCGGAGGCCGGCATCGACCTTTGGAGCTTCAAGAGCCTCATCGAGGTCTTCGAGCGCATGCGCACTGCCAACCGTGACCGCACCATCCTCGTCATCAGCCATCAGGAGCGCATTCTGAACATCGCGGACGAGATCATCGTGCTCAGCGGCGGCAAAATCATCAATCATGGTCCGCGTGAGGATGTGCTGCCCACCCTGCTGGGCACCTCCGCTGCGGTCAATGCCTGCGCACAGCTGACGAAGGGAGGCAACTGAGATGGATGAGATTCAGAAGCGGATTCTGCTTGAAGTCGCCGACCTCCACAGCATTCCCGAGGGCGCATACAACATCCGTGCCAACGGCGTCTCCGCCGCGCGGAACACCACGGCCAATATCGATATCGTCTCCAAGGCGGACGGTTCGGGCATTGACATCCACATCAAGCCCTACACCGTCAACGAGAGCGTGCACATCCCCGTTGTCCTCAGCCAGTCTGGTTTGAAGGAAATGGTGTACAACGATTTCTACATCGGCGAGGGCTGCGATGTAGTGATTGTCGCCGGATGCGGCATCCACAACTGCGGCAATCAGGACTCCGAGCACGACGGCATCCATCGCTTCTTCGTGGGTAAGAACGCGAAGGTCAAGTATGTGGAGAAGCACTATGGCTCCGGCGAGGGGACAGGTAAGCGCATCCTGAACCCGGTGACCGAGGTGCACATGGATGCCAACAGCACCATGGAGATGGAGATGGTACAGATCAAAGGCGTGGACAATACCAACCGCGTCACCACGGCGGAGCTGGCTGAAGAGGCCTCCCTGGTGGTGCGTGAGCGGCTCATGACCCACGGCGATCAGCAGGCCATCAGCAGCTACTTCGTGAACCTGAACGGTCAGGGCGCCTCCACGGACGTGGTGAGCCGCAGCGTAGCCCGCGACACCTCCTATCAGAAATTCGACAGCCGCATCACCGGCAACGCCGCCTGCACGGGCCACACCGAATGCGACGCGATCATCATGGATCAGGCGAAGATTCTGGCCATTCCTCAGTTGGAAGCCAACGATATCGACGCTGCGCTGATTCACGAGGCTGCTATCGGCAAAATTGCCGGCGAGCAGATCATCAAGCTCATGACCCTGGGTCTGACCGAAGCCAAAGCCGAAGAACAAATCATCAACGGTTTCCTCAAATGACCCAGGGAATGGCCAAAAGGATGAAGGACCGATGACCCTTACGAGGTCCACAGGGCCACGGAGGCCCTGGCTGTCGGAGGCCCCCATCCGCAGACGGAAACGGATCACAAGCCTTTCACGAATCCCCCGGATTCGCCCAAACAGCCGACCGCCTCCACAGGAGCAGTTTGCTCTCCCCACCCCACAGCATCAAAAAGGCAGCGTCTGCCATCCAAAACAGACGCTGCCTTTTCTGTTCCCTGATCAGTCCGCCGCCAATTCCTCATGCACCAACAGGAAGGCTTCCTTTACCTTGCAGCCATAGCCAAACAGGCCGCCATAGGTGCCGTTCATCTTGTAGGAATAGGAGGTTGTCGGCTCATAAGGGGTGTCCACCAGACCCCAGATCGCCACATTGGTCAGGATGGACGTCTCCTGATCGCGGTTGATGGACTTGAACACCTTGAAGAGCTTCTGATAGAATGCCGCATGCTCGGCAATCTTCGTTTCGTCGTAGTTGCGCACGGCCATCTCGGTGATCTGCACCTCCACGCCCAGCTCCGCATAGGCCAGGATGCTCTTCTTGATATCAGACAGGTTGCTCTCCTTCATACAGCCCGCCTGCGTGCCGTAGCCGCCGATGTAGCCCTGCATGCCTACGCCGTCGCACAGCTGGATGGGGTTGCCCTCCGCATCCTTGGCGTAGCTGTTGATGCTCTTCACCAGTTCGATGGCAGCGGCACGCTTCTTCATGTTGAACATGTTGTAGTCGTTGTAGAACAGCTTGATATCCGCGCCCAGCAGATCCACGATGTCATGGGCATAGTAGAAGGCCAGCTCGACATAGTCCTCCCCGACGTACTCGTAGAAGGGATTGATACTGCCAGAGCGTTTCGTGCGCAGATGGCGCGGATCATCCGCCACGAATTCGTCCGCGCCCTCACCGATGGCCTCGTTCACCACATCCCAGCAGTACACCACACCAGGATACTTATCCTCAAAATGGCAGATCACGTCCTCAATGTAGGACTGCATGCGCTTCTTCATGGTCTCCCGGTCCGCGATGGGCTTGGAGGTATCATAGTCCTCATGGAAGAACCACTGCGTCATGTAGGCATCCCACACCAGCACGTGGCCGCGCACTTTGAGGCCGGCCTTCTGGGCCCATTCGACCATCTTGTCCGCCTTGGTGTAATCCATGTGGGGCATGCCGTCAGTGCTGGTCTGGCTGGCACGCTGATCCAGCAGGGAGTAGGCCTTGAGCTCATTGGTGGGGGTGATGGTATCAAAGTGGTGCATGACGGTGGTCAGGTACAGCGCATCGCCCATCTGTCCATAGGAAAGCGCCGCGCCCATATAGAAGCCATCGTCGGCAGACAGCTCCTTCAAGGGCGTGTAGTCGCGCAGGGATTTCTCCTCCGCCAGGGCAGACAGGCTGCTCATCACCATCAAAGCAGTCAGCATCAGGCATACGAGCTTCTTCACAAACGATCACTCCTTTGGGATTTGTCTTTATTTTATCATTATTTGACCATATCAACCACGCAAAAAGAGGCACGTTATGCTCATTTCTTGCATAACGCGCCTTTAGGATACTCTTGCTTACGCCTTCACAAAGCGGATCACATTCCAGCTGGCGGCAGGCAGGATGACCGCACCATCCACGATTTCGGCAGCCTTCTGTACGGGCTTGACCTCATCGGGATTCTCCTCGGTGTTGATGGCCTTCACATCGTCGTGATGGAGCACAGTGTGGAAGGTGGGCTTCATCTCGCCGAAGGAGCGCATGTCGAGGTTCAGGGCGACGTTCTCCTCCAGGTCGCGGTTGACGGCGAAGATGGTCACGTTGCCCTCGTCGTCCATGGTAGCGGCAGCATCCATGGTGGGCACATCGTTGAAGTGCTTGGTATCGTGCTTGTCACAGGTGATCAGCGGCAGCAGTGACTTGCCGCGGCCATACATCGACGCATCCATCATCGGGTAGAAGATGGTCTGGGCCCAGGCGCCGCCCTTTTCGCGGGTCATGATGGGGGCAATGACATTCACCAGCTGCGCCAGACAGCCAATCTTGACGCGATCAGCGTTGCGGATGATGGTGATGAGCATCAGGCCCACCAGCAGCGCATCCTCAAAGTTGTAGACGTCCTCCAGCAGATGCAGCGCCGTACCCCAGGGCTCGTTCTTGTAAAGCTGCTGATCCTGCTGGTTGGAATGATACCACACATTCCACTCGTCCAGGGACAGGTGCACCTTCTTCTTGGCATGCTTCTTGCCCTTCACGGTATCGCAGATGGAGGCGACGGTCTTGATGAAGTCATCAAGATCGAGCGTGGAGGCCAGGAAGTCCTTGGTATCGTTGTGAGGATTGCCGTAATAGCGGTGCAGGGACACATAATCAACGTTGTCGTAGCACTCGTTGAGCACCTCGTACTCCCAGGAGCCGAAGGTCTTCATGGTGGAGCCGGAGGAACCGCAAGCCACAGTCTCGATGGTGTTATCGACCCACTTCATCACCTTGGAGGCCTCGTTGGCGATGCGGCCATACTCATAAGCGGTCTTCGCACCGGTCTGCCAGGGGCCGTCCATCTCATTGCCCAGGCACCAGAGCTTGATATTGAAGGGATCTGCCGCGCCATTGGAGATGCGCTTGTCGGACCAGTAGGTGCCGGACTTGTGGTTGCAGTATTCCACCACATCCTGCGCCTCCAGGACGCCGCGGGTGCCGAGGTTGATGGCGTACATGACCTCCGTGTTGGCCTTCCTGGCCCAATCGACAAACTCATGCAGGCCAAAGGCGTTGGGCTCGGTGGTCTTCCAGGCCAGATCAAGGCGCTTGGGCCGCTGATGCCTGGGGCCGATGGAATCCTCCCAGCGGAAGCCGGAAACAAAATTGCCGCCGGGATAACGCACCACAGGCACGTTCAGCTTGCGCACAAGGTTGAGTACGTCCTTGCGCATGCCCTGATCGTCCGCCAGGGGATGCCGGGGCTCATAGATGCCCGTGTACACCGCACGGCCCAGATGCTCGATGAAGGAGCCGTAGATGCGCTTGTCGATGTCGGAGATGACGTAGTCCTTGTCCAGAATCATCTTGGCATTCTTCATGGATTGTATCCTCCTTAACAGGCCCACGGCCTGCATATTACTTGAGGTCGAAGGTATAAATCGTGGCGGAATAAGCCGGCAGCATCACGGTGCACTGTCCTCCTGTGATGGTGCATTCCCCGCTCACAGGAGCCACATTGTCCTTGCGGACGAAGGAGTTCGCCGCGGCCCTATCGCCGGTCAACTGGGTGTAAATCGCCGTTCCATCAGGAACATTCGACAGGGAGAGCATCATTTCCTCCGGATAGGCGGAAACATTCACCACTTTTACGTACAGCTTGTCCTCTGTTCGGGTCACGACATGGTAAACCAGCTGGTTCATGGTGTCGCACTCGCTGGCGACGACCTGATCGCCCACGGTTGCGGCAAACATCGCCTGAATGTGATAGTTCGGCGTCAGCATCACCTCGCGGGCATTGAACCAGATCATATCGGGCGTCCACTGCTGCATGCCCTCGCGCGCCATCAGGGGCGCATAGGAGGCCATGACCACCACATCGCTGTTGCGCTCGATAGCGGTCATATAGGCTGCCTCGCACAGGGCGGAATAGAGGTTGTTGGGACGGCGGCCATTGGGCTGCGTGGCCTCATGGGCAGCGTATTCGCCCAGGAACACACGGGTGGTGCGTGGATAGCTATCGTAGCGGTCAGTGTTTTCGAGGAACCACTCGCCGGACATGTAGTAGTGCTCGTCAACGATGGTCTCGGGGTACTTGGATCGTACGACGCTCCAGGCGTAGGCAGGCAGGCTGCCCTCCGCCACCGGGCCAGCGGAGGAGATGATCTCCAGCTCCGGATAAACCTCCTTGACGGCCCTGTACAGAATGTCAAAGCGCGTCCAGTAGATCGTATCCCAATTTTCGTTGCCGATGGCGAGGTACTTGAGGTTAAAGGGTTCGGGATGGCCCATATCCGCGCGCAGGGCGCCCCACTCCGTCGTCACGTCGCCGTTGGCAAACTCCACAAGGTCAAGGATGTCCTGCGCATAGGCCTTGGTTTCCTCAATGGTCAGCGGTGCTTCCTTCACGTCGCGCGCCTGGCAGAGCAATCCGGAATGCACCACGGGCAGGGGCTCCGCGCCCAAGGCCTCGGCAAGCATGAAATATTCAAAATAGCCCAGGCCGTAGCTCTGCATGTAGCCCCAGGTGTTGAAGTTCTCCCTGCGCGCCTCAATGGGACCCACGGTGTCCTTCCAGTTGTAGAAGTTCTCGCGGTAGTAGGAGCCCTCCGCCACACAGCCACCGGGGAAGCGCAGGAAGGAGGGATTCAGGTCCATCAGCGTCTGCACAAGGTCAGCACGGAGGCCGCCGTTGGGCCAGTCGCTGCCAAAGGCGTCCGCAGGCATGAGGGAGGCCATATCCACATCGACGCTGCCCGTGCCGTGGATGATAAAGGACAGCACCGCATCCTCAGTGGCCACAGGGGTGAACTCCACCTCGTACTTCTGCCATTCGTCGGTGATGGTGAAGCGCTTGGGTACCGCAAGGGACTTGCCCGTACGCTTGGTCAGGGATATCTCCACCTGGCCCTCGAAGTCGCCGGCATTGCGCAGCCAGACGAAGGCCTTGTAGGTTTTGCCCTCCTCCACCGGCACGCCGCCAGCGAAGGTCGAGGACTGATAGCCCAGGTTGGCAAAGCGGTACTCGCCCTTCTCTACGTTGATCTGCATGTAGGTAGGGTTATTTTCGTTCAGTGGGTTCTCCGTCTTCACCATGGCCGTACCCGTCGCGCCAAAGGTCATGTTGAACGCCCAGCCGGTGTAATGGTCAGCACTCTTGGGGTTGAGGATATCCTCATACTCAAAGGAGCGGTTCTGCAAGAGTTCCGCATAGAGGCCGCCATCCGCCGCATAGTTGATGTCCTCGAAGAAGAGGCCATAGAGCGTGTCGCTCATCTGGACGGTGGTGTTGTTGGCGTCAGCAGCCAGCGTTGACGCCATAGCCGATGCAGGCAGCAGCAGGCACAGCAGCAGCGCTGCCATGCGGCGTAGAATGGTCATGATACGCATTGTTCGACTTCCTTTCGGGGGCATGTGTGTTGCTGAGGCGGGCGAACGATGCTCGTCCCTACGATGTGTTTGGGTGGATGATCGTAGGGGCGACCATTGGTCGCCCGCCCGGGCGGCATTCGTCCGCTACCGCGCCCTTTGGCGATTCTCCGTCAGACCAAGGAGGTAATCGACCGATACCTCATACAGTTCAGACAGGCGAATCAGCATCTCGGTCGGCAGATCGCGGCTGCCCTGTTCGTAGCGGAAATACTGAGGCTGGAGCATCTCCAGCTGCTCCGCGACCTCCCGCTGGGTCATGCCGCGCTCTTCGCGCAGCTCGCGGATTCGTTGATAGCGTGCCATGGGGCAGCCTCCTTGTTGCTTCAATGGTCGAAGGCGATGGCATGAAAAAAATCCTCATAATAACCATTCGGGTATCTTGACAAGCGTACGCGAACAGTGTATAATACGCACAGATAACCATTTGGTTATCATTTGGAATTGTTTCAAAAAGGGGGAGCAGCCCGAAAGCCGCTCCCCCCGGGAGTCAGATTACTCGTCGCTTTGAAGGTTAAGCCTTGCGTTAAGCGTTGACTTACACCTTACTCAGCGGCGGGCTCGCCGTAGATCTCGAAGAAGGCAGCCATAGCCTGGTCGTAGTAGTAACGGCCCTGCTCAGCCAGCCACTCGGTGTAATCCCAGGGATCAGCCGTGCCAGCGGACACAGCAGCCTCGATGCCGATGGTGCCGTTGAAGTCGCCGCCGTTGTAGGCGTTAGCCAGGAAGGCGTTGAAGCCGGGGATGGTACGGGCGCCCCAGGTGACGGGGTTCTGGATGTTCTCCATGTAGGACACCCAATCGTTCCAGTAGCCCAGGTCAGGCAGCAGCGCGGCGAAGGCCTTGTTCAGCTCGTCGTCCTGGATCATGGGGAAGCAGTTGGGCACGTTGTAGGCCTTGGTCTCGGTGCCTTCCCACACCAGAGTGGGGAACAGCTCGCAGCGCTTCATCCAGCCGTCCT
>JAFUOR010000108.1 GCA_017481825.1 Clostridia bacterium | reverse complement strand
CCTTCATGGCCAGCTCCATGTCCTCGATGGCCTTGTAGATGACGGTGTACAGGCGCACATCGACATTTTCGCGCTCAGCGGTCTCGCGGTCGGAGGCGTCGGGGCGGATGTTGAAGCCGATGATGATGGCGTTGAAGGCGCTGGCCAGGTTGACGTCGTCCTTGGTGACGGCGCCGGCGGCGCTGTGCAGCACACGGACGCGCACCTCGTCGTTGGAGAGCTTCTCCATGGCCTGCTTGACGGCCTCGACGGAGCCCTGCACGTCTGCCTTGATGATCAGGTTCAGGGTCGTCTGCTTGCCGGCCTCCAGGTTGGAGAACAGGCTCTCCATGGACATCTTCGCCATGGAAGCCTCGCGGGAAGCCTTCAGCTTCGCCTTGCGCTCCTCGGCGACCTGGCGGGACAGGTGATCGTCACCAACGGCGATCATCTCGTCACCGGCGGAGGGCACCTCGTCAAAGCCCATGATCTCCACAGGCATGGAGGGGCCGGCTTCCTTGACCTTCTCGCCCTTGTCGTTGATCAGCGCGCGCACGCGGCCGGAGGCCATGCCGGCGACGATGTTGTCGCCCACGCGCAGGGTACCGTTCTGCAGCAGCACGGTGGCCAGAGGACCACGGGCCTTGTCCAGCTTCGCCTCGACGATGACGCCGCGGCCCAGACGGTTGGGGTTGGCGCGCAGCTCCATGGTTTCGGCCTGCAGGAGGATCATCTCCAGCAGCTCGTCGATGCCCTCGCCGGTATGGGCAGAAACGGGCACCACGATAGTGTCTCCGCCCCAATCCTCGCAGACGATGCCATAGTTGGTCAGATCCTGCTTGACGCGCTCGGGGTTGGCGGTGGGCTTATCCATCTTGGTCACAGCCACGATCAGGGGCACCTCCGCCGCCTTAGCGTGGTTGATGGATTCGACGGTCTGGGGCATGACGGAGTCATCCGCCGCAACCACCAGGATGGCGATATCAGTCGCCTGGGTGCCGCGGGCACGCATGGCGGTGAAGGCCTCGTGACCGGGAGTATCCAGGAAGGTGATCTGGCGATCATCCACATTGACGGTGTAGGCGCCGATGTGCTGGGTGATGCCGCCGGCCTCGCCAGCGGTGACGCGGCTCTTGCGGATGTAGTCCAGCAGGGAGGTCTTGCCGTGATCGACGTGACCCATGATGGTCACAACCGGCGGACGCGGCAGGAGGTTCTCATCGGTATCCTCGAAGTCTTCGGCAACCAGCTGATCCTCAGCGGTCTGCTCCGCCTTCTTCTCCAGGGTGATCTCGAAGTCCGCACACACGAGGCTGGCGGTATCGAAGTCGATCTCGGAGTTGATGGTGGCCATGTTGCCCAGCAGGAACAGCTTCTTGATGATCTCGCCGGAAGTCTTGCCGATCTTCTCGCACAGGTCGCGCACGATGATCGTATCGCCGGACATATAGGCGGTCTCGATCTTGATGGGCGCCATCATCTGCTGCGCGGAGGGCTTCTTCTGGCGGGACTTCTTGCCGCCGCGGATCACATCGTCATCATAGCCGGAGTAACCCGCATCACGGGAGAGCTGCTTGCGGTTGCGGGCAACATGCTCCGGATCGTGCTGGCGGACATAGTTCTTCTTGTTGGGATCGTAGTTGGAGACGCGCTCCTTGCCCATCGCGGGGGCAAGATCAGCCGCCGCAGCCTTGGGACGGCTCATGCCGCCGCCCATGGGACGGCCAGCGCCGCCCTGAGGACGATTGCCGAAACCGCCCTGCGCACCACCTGCCGCCGGACGCTGGCCAAAGCCGCCCTGGGGACGCGCGCCAGGCGCACCCTGGGGACGGGGCTGGAACGTACCGTTGGCGGGACGGCCATAGGGACCCTGGGGACGCGCGCCCTGCGCATTGGCAGGATTCGCCGGACGGCCATAGGGACCCTGGGGATTGGCGGGACGGCCATAGGGACCCTGGGGACGGGCACCCTGCGCATTGGCAGGATTCGCCGGACGACCATAGGGACCCTGGGGACGCGCGCCCTGCTGGCCCTGGGCTGCAGCACCCTGCTGGGGGCGCGGCTGCTGGGGACGCGGCGGACGGATCACGTTCGGCGCGAGGCCCACGGGCTTGGGAGGCACCGCCTGACCGGGACGGCTGATGATCTGGCCGATGGCAGGCTTCTTGGGCTCCTCGGGCTTCTTCTCCACAGGCTTTTCCTGCTTGGGTTCGGCCTTGGGCTGAGCGGCCTCCGGCTTTGCCTCAGCCTTCATTTCGGCCTTGGGAGCCTCGGCGGGCTTTTCGGCAGCCTTGGGGGCTTCGGCAGACTTCTCCGCCTTGGGCTCCACAGGCTTCTCCTCGGCCTTCTTGGCGGGCTTTTCGGCCTTCACCTCAGCCTTGGGGGCCTCCGCAGGCTTCTCGGCAGCCTTCGCTTCGGCCTTCTTGGCAGCCTTCGCCTCGGCGGCAGCGGCGTCCAGCTGGGCCTGCTCGTCTGCGTCCAGCATGACGTAAGCCTTGGAATGGTCGGACAGCTTCTTCTGCTGCTCCTCGCGCTTTGCCTGAGCGGCCTGCTCGTCGCGGGCCTTGACAAAGCCATTCTCCAGCGCCTTGAGGGACTGAATGAGACCCTCCGCGCTCTTGCGCACCCGGGACGCGTCGTCCCGAACCTTGGTCGCCTCAGCAACCAGTTCCTTGGTGGCATCCTTCAGTTTCACTTTCGTCATTCGACGCTTGCACCCCCGCTATGATTTGCCGATTTCATTGGTTGCATCTCCCCGCTCATCACAGGAAGCTGTTGTTTCATCTGCTGTGCCAGGCCGCCGCTGAGGACAGCCATGGCGACGCCGGGCTTGCCGGTCGCCTCGTGGAGCATCCCTTCCGGGAGCAGCCCCACCGTCACGTTCGCGTTTTGGCACGCGCCGTGGTATTTCTCCTGCGTGGCCTTTGATGCGCCGCTGTCAAGCAGCAGCAGGCCGCAGTTTCCTGCGCGGATGGTTTTCAGGCATCCATCCTCGCCGAACACCGCCTGCCGCGCGCGCACGCACAGACCCATCAGGCCGCGCAGCTTGTTGAAATTTTGCATACGCGTCAGTTCGCCTCCGGTTCCGGTGCAGGGAGCGAGGCCAGCTCGTTTTTCAGCGCCTCGGTGACCTCCTCGGTCAGGTGCACCTCCAGCTGGCGTTCCAGCTGCTTTTGCCGGATGGCCCGCATCAGGCAGCTCTCCTGACGGCACACATACGCACCGCGCCCCGGCTTCTTGCCCACCGGATCCATCGATACCGTACCATCGGGCGCGCGCACCACGCGGATCAGCTCCCGCTTGGGTTTGCTCTCCCGGCAGCCCACGCACATGCGCAGTGGGATCTTCTTCGGCTTCATCGCGCCACCTCCGACCCCGACAGCTTACAGCGTGTCGTCCTCGTCCAGGGGCAGGTCAATGCCCTCGAACGTGGAGAAGGTTTCAGGCAGCTCGATCTCATCCTCGGGCACGGCCATCGCACCCATCTGCTCAGCATACTGGCTCTGGGACTTGATGTCGATCTTCCAGCCGGTAAGCTTGGCAGCGAGGCGGGCATTTTGGCCCTCCTTGCCGATGGCCAGGGACAGCTGGTTGTCCGGCACGACCACGATGCAGCTGCGAGCGCCGCTGGCCTCGGTGTAGACCTCGCGGACGTTGGCGGGATTGAGCGCGTTGGCGATGAATTCCGCCGGATCGTCGGACCATTTGATGATATCGATCTTCTCACCCTTGAGCTCAGCGACCACGCGATCAACGCGGCTGCCGCGCTGACCCACGCAGGAGCCCACGGGATCGATCTGCACATCGGAGGAGTGCACGGCCATCTTGGTGCGGCTGCCGGCCTCGCGGGCGATGCCCTTGATGGTCACGATGCCGCCAGCGATCTCCGGCACCTCCATCTCAAACAGGCGCTTGACCAGGTTGGGATGGATGCGGCTGACGCGCACCTGCGGGCCGCGGGTGGTAGTGGGAGACACAGCACGCTGCACTTCCAGCACGTAGACCTTCACGTGATCCTCTTCGGTCAGGGTCTCGCCGGGGATCATTTCACTGGTCTCCAGCACGCCCTCGGTGCGGCCCATCAATTCCACATAGGCGCCCTTGGCGTCCATGCGGCGCACGATGGCGGTGAGGATCTCGTTCTCCTTGTCGATGTACTCGTCGTAGATCTTGCCGCGCTCGGCCTCGCGCAGGCGCTGCACGATGACGCCCTTGGCGGTCTGTGCCGCCACGCGCAGGAAGCCCGTGGGGGTCACATCGGTCTCGACGATATCGCCCATCTGATAAGTGTCCTTGATCTTGCGGGCCTCCTCCAGGGTGATCTGGTCAGCCGTGGGCTCCTCGATCTCGTCCACAATCAGGCGGCGGGTATAGACATGCACCTCGCCGGTCATCCGGTCGATGGTGGCGGAAATATTGTTAGGCGAGGGCACCAGCACGCCCTTGGGCAGGTTCTTCTGATAAGCCTTCTTCAGCGCGTCCTCCACGGTGGAGAAAAGCATCTCCTCGCTGATGTCCTTCTCCTTGGACAGAAGCTTGATCGCCTCCACCAGCTCGCTGGTCTTGGGCCCCGTGGCCGCAGCCGTCTTCTTCGTTCTCATGCGGATCCTCCTACTCAGCCGCCGCAGGGGCAGCCTGAACTTCATATATGTTGGATTTGTATGGGTTATTCATCCGTCAGGTCGACAGTTTCGACGCCTTCCATATCGACCACGGGCTTGACCAGCGATGCGGCGCGACGGCCGATGCGCTTTTCAACGCCCGATACGTCGATCACCAGCTCGGCGGCGTCAAAATCCGTCAGGATGCCGGTGAAGACCTTCTGCCCGTCCATCGCCTTGAACAGGTGAACCTCCACCTCGCTCCCCACAGCGCGCTCAAAGTCCCGATCCCTTTTCAGCGGACGGTCAACGCCGGGGGACGATACCTCCAGGAAGTCATAATCGTAGCTCTCCAGCTCCGGCTGGATGGCGCGGTGGTAGCGCTCGCAGTCGTCCAGCGAGATGCCCTCGGGCTTGTCGATGTACAGCCGCAGGTACTTGCCCGCGCTCTCCTTGTCCAGGCACACATCCACCAGCTCAAAGCCCATCTGGTCGGCCAGACGCTGGCACTTGGGCTCCACCACGGTGGTCAGTTCCGCTTTCGCCATGGGGTCATCTCCCTTCACGAGGCTGACAGGTTTTGCCATTCAGGCAAACATAAAAGAGTGGCACACATCAGCCTGACAGCACGAATAAAGCAGCTTCCCAGCCGGACATACTGTCCGCTTTGCGCCGCTGTGACGTGCCATCTGGCCATGTCCACTCTTTACCGTCGAACCCTTCTTTCTATGTTTCACAAAAACGTAAGTGCATTTTTGCGAGGTTTTGCGCTTCGTCGCTGGTCGGATGGCAAGCCATCCTTCCGGCCGCTCCTACGCGTAAGGAATGTTTTCGGCGGAGCCGAAAACGCCCCGCCCGACCGACAAAGCCGATCGATACGATTTCAGTCTGCCGGCGGTGAATCAGTTCACCATCGTCCGCAGGCACATGCTGCCCGAAAGCAGCAGTTGATTTCACACGGGAATCAGTATACCACACTTTTCCGGGAAATACAAGCGTTTTCAAGCCCTGCGGCAACATTTTCGCTTGAAGACAGACGTAAAACGTGCTATGCTTTTGCTGCATGAACAAATTGGGAGGATGACGACCATGGAATGCACGCTCTGTCCGCGAAAATGCCGCGCAATCCGCACGGCTGAGGGCGGCAACGGCTTTTGCCATCTGCCGGAAGGGATGCTCATCGCCCGCATCGCCCCCCACCTGTGGGAGGAGCCGCCAATCTCCGGCGCCAACGGCACGGGCGCGATCTTTTTCAGCGGCTGCACGCTGCGCTGCGCCTACTGCCAGAACGCCGACATCAGCCACCGCAACGCAGGGCGCCCCCTGACCGTGCCTGAGCTGGCGGACGCCATGCGCCGTCTGGTGGATGCGGGCATGCACACCATCTCCTTCATCACCGCCACGCCCTACGTGCCGCAGATCCTGCAGGCGCTTGCGCTCTACCGTCCGCCCGTGCCGCTGGTGTGGAATTCCTCCGGCTACGAGTCCGTCGAGACGCTGCGCATGCTGGAGGGCGTGATTGATGTGTACCTTCCCGACCTCAAGCACCGCTCGGAGGCCATGGGCCGACTCTGCGCCAAAGCGCCGGATTACTTCGAGCGCGCCAGCGAGGGGATCCGCGAGATGGTGCGCCAGACCGGCGTGCCCCGATACACTGAAGACGGCATCATGACCCGCGGCACCCTCATCCGCCACCTGATATTGCCGGGACTGACCAGCGAATCCATCGCCCTGCTGGACTGGATTGCCGAAAACGCCCCGGGCATTCCCGTGAGCCTGATGCGCCAGTACATCCCCTGCAACAACGTCTCCATCAAGGGGCTTGACCGCCCGATCACCGAGCGGGAGTACCGCCGCGTGCGTGATCACATGCTTCTGCTTGATCTGCCCGGTTTTCTTCAGGAGGAAGCCTCTGCATCGGCGGATTTCGTGCCGCTGTTCTGCCAGGATGAGAGCTTTGTGTAACGCATGATGCTGCCCGGCCTCCGCCCGCCGCGGGAGTCCCCTCCTGCGGCCTTTGTTATGTATTCTTCGCTACTTTCAGTAGCGAAACTTCAACTGAACATCAACTGGAAATCTATTGAAATCGCCTGTTCGCTATGATAAAATGAGGCTGTATCGAACCCCTTATTTCGGAGGCAATGATGAAAAAGACGATTGGTATCGCCACCGACAGCCACAGCAGCATCGCGCCAGACGTTGCCCGTGACCTGGGCGTGCGGGTGCTGCCCATGCCTTTTACCATCGATGGAACCTGCTACTATGAGGACGTGACCCTCTCCCGGGAGGATTTCTTCGCCCATCAGGCAGCGGGCAAGGAAATCGGCACCTCTCAGCCCGCGCCGGCGGATGTACTGGCCCTTTGGGAGGAGATGCTCACGGAATATGAATCCATCCTGTACCTGCCCATCAGCAGCGGCCTTTCCGGCGCCTGCCAGACCGCGCTGCTGCTGTCGGAGGACGAGCCCTACGCCGGGCGCGTGTTCGTGGTGGACAACGGGCGCGTGGCTACGCCCCTCCACCGCAGCATCCTGGACGCGCTGGAGCTGATTGACAAGGGCCTCTCCGCCGGTGAAATCAAGGCTGCCCTCGAAGCCGCGAAGGAGGACATGGTGATCTACATCGCCGTGGAGACCCTCGAATACCTCAAAAAGGGCGGACGCGTCAGCCCGACGGTGGCAGCGGTGGGTACGCTGCTGAATATCAAGCCCATCCTGCACGTGACCACCGGCAAGCTGGAGGCCTTCAAGAAGGCCCGCGGCATGGTCAAGGCCCGCGAGACCATGCTGGAGGCCATCCGCAGCGACCTGGCCATCCGCTTCCAGGACGCCCATGCCCGGGGCGAGGTATCCCTGATGGCCGCCGGAAGCGGCACCCCCGAGCAGACGGCAGCGTGGATCGCCCAGATCGAGGCAGCATTCCCCGGAATGCCCGTACTCTACGACGATCTGTCCCTGGGCGTGAGCTGCCATACGGGCCAGGGCGCGCTGGGCGTGGGATTGAGCTGCAAGCCCCGTGTTTAAG
Source organism: Clostridia bacterium (assembly GCA_017481825.1). Taxonomy (GTDB): domain Bacteria; phylum Bacillota; class Clostridia; order Christensenellales; family Aristaeellaceae; genus UBA11524. Next base: position 3,001 of record JAFUOR010000108.1, on the reverse strand, counting down.
CCTTTTCGCAGGAGCGCCCCATGCGTTCCTGCATTTTTGTTGATATTCAAAGCATCTGCACTTGCCAAGCCGTCATCCTTTATGGTACAATAAGCTGATTCCATACACGGAGGAAACGATCATCATGCGCATTTTTATTGACGCCATGGGCGGCGACTTCGCTCCTCAGGCCCCGGTGGAGGGCACTATCGAGGCGCTGCGCCGCTACCCGAATATCGAGGTCGTGCTGGCCGGTGTGATCCCGGAAATCGAGAAGTACCTGGTGGACTGCGACGATGTGCGCAGCCGCATCACGCTCCTTGACGCGCCGGAGGTCATCACCAACGACGAATCCCCCGTGATGGGCGTTCGCCGCAAGACGAACTCCGCCACCGTCAAGGGCATGCTGGCCCTTCGCGAAAAGGAGGCCGACGGCTTTGTGTCCGCAGGCTCCACGGGCGCGGTGCTGGCTGGCGGCATGTTCCGCCTGGGCCGCATTCCGGGCATTGAGCGCCCTGCGCTGGCGCCGCTGATGCCCAACGGCAAGGGGCATTTCCTGCTCATCGACTGCGGCGCGAATGTGGACTGCAAGCCGGAATACCTGGTGCAGTTCGGCGTGATGGGCGATGCGTACATGCAGGGTGTGATGGGCATTGACAATCCCCGTATTGGCCTGGTGAACATCGGCGCGGAATCCGAAAAGGGCAACGCGCTGGTGAAGGCCACCTATCCCCTGATGGAGACCGCCCCCTACAACTTTGTGGGCAATGTCGAGGCCCGCGACATCACCAATGATGTGGCTGACGTGCTGGTGACCGACGGCTTCTGCGGCAATCTGATCCTCAAATTCATGGAGGGCATGGCCGGGACGCTGATGGGCATCATCAAGAACGAAATCATGGGCGACTTCCAGTCCAAGATCGGCGGCCTGCTGGCCAAGCCCGCCTTCAGGCGGGTGAAGAAGCTGATGGACTACACCGAGGTCGGCGGCGCGCCGCTGCTGGGCGTGCAGGGCTCGGTGGTCAAGGCCCACGGCTCCTCCAACGCTCACGCCTTCTCCTGCGCCATCGGCCAGGTCATCAAGATGATCGACGGCAAGGTGGTCGAGGCCATCGAAAAGGGCGTGGAGAAGATCGCCCCCGCACAGAGCGAGTAAGTCATCCGACTTGCCATATACATTTCATCCATTCATAAGGAGGACACGAACATGGTGTTTGAAACCGTCAAGAAGATGATCGCCAAGCAGCTGAAGGTGGACGAGGCTGCCATTACCGAATCCAGCCGCCTGGTGGAGGACCTGAAGGCTGACTCCGCCAACGTCATGGTCATGATCATGGATCTGGAGGATAACTACGGCATCACCGTGGAGGACGACCAGATCATGAAGCTCAAGACCGTGGGCGACGTGGTCAAGTATATCGAGGCCCACCAGTAATGAACCATCCGAACCCTCTCGGCGTTTCGTCGTCCGGGAGGGTTCGCCATTTTGAGGAGATTTAGGGAGACAAGCATGCAGGCATTCATGAAGGCCCTGGGGTATCCCTTCAAGAACCCCGAACTGCTGCGACGCGCGCTGACGCATCCGTCCGCCGGGCCGCAGGATAATCAGCGCCTGGAGTTTCTGGGCGATGCGGTGCTCCAGTACATCATGTCCGACATTCTCTACGCAACGCACCCCGATTGTCGGGAGGGTCAGCTGACTCATCTCCGCGCGCTTCTGGTATGCGAGGCAGCGCTGAGTCAGGTGGCCCGCTCAATGCATGTGGGTGAGGCGCTGCTGATGGACAGGGGCGAAGAGCTCACCGGCGGCCGTGACAAGCCCAGCGTCCTGTGCGATGCAATGGAGGCTATTCTTGCGGCGGTGTACCTGGACGGCGGTCTGGACGCTGCCCGGGAGATCGTTCTGCGCTGCTGGCCCAAGCCGGAAGATGTGCACCGCCCCATGCAGGACAGCAAGGGTGCCCTGCAGGAGCACCTCCAGAAGGACGGCGGCGACGCGCCCACCTACGACATTGTTTCCCAGGACGGCCCGCCCCATGACCGCACCTTCGAGTCCGCCGTTTACCGTTACGGCGTGGAGCTGGCCCGCGGCGTAGGCAAGACCAAGAAGCAGGCGGAGCAGGCAGCGGCGCTGGCAGCATTGGAGAAACTGACCGGCAAGTGATGCCGATTGTTACAACGCCTTCGCAGCAGATGAGCAAAAAGGCAAAGAATTCTTCCCTTGAAAAACGGAAGGAGGCTGCCGATGATGAAGAAGGTAAAGAAGCTTCTGCTCCTTGCCGCTGCGGTAATGCTGGCGGCAGTCGTTCTGCTGACGGGGTACATCTTCGTTGTGCTGAACTGGCAATATCTCTTTGACCTGCGAAGCCACGCCTTGCCCTATAACGATGTGATCCGCACGGCGGAAGGCGTGCGCGTTGAGCACCCTTATCATGACAATGAAGACTATATGGAGTTCAACGAGGAACGCGAACTTCTCCGTTCGGAGGGCTTCACGCCCATTGAGTTCAACCATCGCAATTTGTGGGGGTATTGGTCGTATGAGGCCTTCGTGGCGGAATACGGCGAGTACCATATTGACCTGGGCAGCATGGCGTACCAGCCCGGCTGGTTCACCACGGACGGCTACCTCATCACGCTGTGGTTTGGCGGCGAGACATCTCACCCGCTGTGCATCAGCAACATCGGCGAGGTACAGGTGTATGATCTGCTCGCAGAGTGATATCGCCCCTGATGGTAATAATTGAATGCTTGTGGAAGCAAGGATGTAAGGAAGCGTTTCGGGCAACCGATCGCTTCCTCTTTTGTTTGGCTGCATCCGTCCTCTGGAGGGCTCCTTTCATCCCGTCCCCTGATCGCTATCTGCCCTTTGCTTTTTGGTGCCTTGAATTTACAATGTAAGTGCAACAGCCAAAAGAAATAGTGACTCAAAGAGGAAACTCCTTTAGAATAGTGTTTGCGGACAACTACGAAAGGAGCAACTCAATGAGCCACTACCAACATCTTAGCATAAAAGAGCGGG
>JAFUOR010000107.1 GCA_017481825.1 Clostridia bacterium | reverse complement strand
TGGCCAAGCAGATCGTGCAGGTCATGGTGCGCCACTCCGGCACCAGCGATGCGACCTACCAGCTCCAACACCTGATGTACGGCATGCTGGCCAGCCATTGGGGTCAGCCCGTGGCCATGGATGCGATGCTCTCCCACGAAATCGCCAAGGTGGTCGATACCCTGCGGGCCAATCAGTATCAGGACCACTTCTCCCTGGCAGAGATGGCCGCCATCTCCCGCCTGCCCATGGAGACCTTCCGCAAGCGCTTCGTGTCCGAGGTCGGCATGCCCCCGCTCTCCTACGTCCTCCACTGCAAGATGGAGCGCGCCAAGGAGCTGCTGCGCGAGGAGGGCTACACCGTCCGTCAGGCCGGCATTGAGGTCGGCATGCAGGATCCCTACCATTTCTCCAAGCAGTTCAAGAACATCGTGGGCATCAGCCCCTCCGCCTTCATGAAGCAGGCCGCCAAGCCGGACGCCACCATCCGGGGCAGCAGCAAAAAGTAATCCACGCAGCATCCAGCCGCATGTGCCGGGTGCTGCTTTCATTTTTCTGCCAGAATTGGAAGAAAACATGCCCTTTATGCGTTGTATGAGTTGAAGAGAACCATGAACGGAGGCTTCCACATGAAGAAATGGCTTTGCGCGCTGCTCACGATCCTGCTTCTGGGCTGCACTGCCATGGCAGAGGGCATCAGGGAGGACGATCTGATTGGCACATGGCGCTTTTCCGGCGGCGCGGAGGTCGTCAGCTACGGCTTTATCCTGAGCGAGAATCACACCTGGCGCTACCTCTACACGGACGATTACGACGCCTTTCCGCCTGCGCGCCTGATCCCCACGGCGGAAGGCGGTACCTGGCTTCTGCGCGACAGCACGCTGTACCTGTCCATGGATGGCAAGACTTCGACCTACCCGCTGACGCTTGCGCCCGAGCACTCAGAAACCGGCAGCGATACCATCCATCTCGCCGAGGGAGATGGCGGCGGCTTCTATGAGCGCTGCGGCGAGGGGCTCGTTCTTGACCTGTCCGCCCCCATTCCCACAGATATCCTCTATCACATCGAGGCCTTCTACGCAGACTACAAGCTGGAGGACTACATCGAAGTCCCGGACACCCCTGAGGGCGATTACGCCTTTGCGCTTTTCAAGGCCGAGGGCTATCGCCATCTGAGCGGCTTCCGGAAATCCGGCGGCACGTGGGAAAACGTGCTGGACACCACCTCCGGCGTGCCGCAGATCAACCTGCCCGCCCACCTGGAGCAGCCGGCGGCAGGCTCTGTCTCCAACCGCCTGTGGGACAACGAGGGCAAATATGACATTCACCACGACGGCCTTGAATTCTACATCCTCACCACGAACGAGGAATGCAGCGTCGATTCTATTATCTTCCACTGGGAGAATGGCGGCTTCCGCATGACCGGCTACCAGAAGGACACGGTCTATTCCGTTGATCTCCTGGACGGCCATCTGATCTTCTACGGCATCAGCGGCGGCTACGAGGCCTCCATCCAGGCCTGGATCGAAACAGATATCGCCAAGGTAAACTTCGACGCTCTGCCCACCCGCTCCTATGACGTGACGGCAGACGCCTCCGAAATTCCCGGTATCTCCGAAACGGAAGCGGAGTGCGCCCTGACGGCAGAGGTCGTCGAATTTCCAGCGAACAAGCGCTACAATGTCTACAACGGCCCGGGCAAGAGCTACCAGCGCGCAGGCAACGGCAAGGCCGTCGTGAGCACCAACGGCTGGATTCAAGTCTTCGGGCAGTATGGGGATTGGCTTCTCATTCAGTATTCCATCGACGACGAGCGTTTCCGCATCGGCTGGATCACCGCCGACGCCCTGCCCGACGGCGCAGATGTTCCCACGTTGGAATTTGTCGAAGACGACACCTGCACCCTGTCCCAGAGCTGGGTGCTGACGGATGATCCCCTTGGCAGCAAGACCGCGCTGTGCACCCTTGACATGAGCGTTCCGGTGACGCGCCTGGCAGAGCTGGGCGAAACCTGGGCCTATGTACGCGCCGAGGCAGAGGGAAAAACCTGGTGGGGCTTCGTACCCAGCGAGCTGCTGGGGCACGGGTGAGCAGGTGCATACCGAAGCACAACAAAATGCGCCGGAGGAATTCCTCCGGCGCATTTTTGTATATCCTTATTCCCCCAAATGCAGATCCTTGAACTTCCCCAGATCACCCGTATGGAAGTGCTTGCGGCACAGGGACACATACTGGCTGGAGCCGCCCAGGAGAATCTGGTCGCCCTCCTTGACCACCTTGCCGTCCACCACACGGGCGTTGCAGATAGCCTTGCGGCCACACCAGCAGATGGTCTTGACCTCCTCGATCGTATCTGCCCAGGCCATCAGCCAGTGGCTGCCCTCAAAGAAGTTCTCCTGGAAATCCGTGCGCAATCCATAGGCGATGACCGGGATGTTCTTCTCATCCACGATGCGCACCAGAAGCCTCACCTGTTCCTTGGTCAGGAACTGCGCCTCATCAACTATCACGCAGCCGTAGCCGTCCACATCATCAAGGGCGATGTCCTCAACGAAGCGGCACTCCGTCGAAAGGCCGCAGCGGGACTTCACCAGCGACGCGCCGTCACGGTTCTCCAACTTGGGCTTGAGCATCAGCACCCGCTGGCCGCGCTCCTCGTAGTTATACTGCACCATGATGGCATTGGCGGTCTTGCTGGAGCCCATCGCTCCGTAACGGAAATACAGCTTGGCCATAGAAAGAGCACCTCATTTTCGTATCATTCGTATATCCATCATACCATAAATCCGATCACTGGTCAAACCTCAGCCGTCTTGACCCACTCAATCATATCCCACGGCACATGGCAGTAGCCCGTGGGGTTCTTGTCAAGATACTTCTGGTGATACTCCTCCGCCGGCCAGAAGGCATCCAGCAGCAGCGCCTCCACCACAAGGGGCTTGTCGTACTGGGATTGCAGCTGCGAAAGCGCCATACCCACAACGGCCTCATCCGCGCCATCCGTCCAGTACACGCCCGTGCGGTACTGATTGCCCACGTCCTCTCCCTGCTGCTCAAAGGAGGTGGGATCGATGATGCGGAAGAAGAGCCTGAGCAGCGTGGACAAAGGCAGCACATCGCCATCATAGACCACGCGGACGGTTTCCGCATGCCCGGTATCGCCCTTCTTGACCTGCGCGTAGGCAGGACTGTCCAGATGGCCATTGGCAAAGCCGACCTCGGTCTCCAGCACGCCGCATATGTTGGAGACGTACTTCTCCACACCCCAATAGCATCCGCCAGCAAGGAAGATGGTGCGTTGATTCATGTCATTCCATTCCTTTCTCCGGTTCTCTTCTGCCATCATATCACACTTCTTCTCCCGGAGCAATGGCGATTTTCCCTTGCGGCCATGCCTGCCCAATGGTATAATAGCAGCATCTGAGCAGGAGGATATAACAGATGAAGAAACATCTGCAAATCATGTTCTACTACGCCCGTTCCTTTGCGGGCTGGGTGATTGCCGCAGCCATCGTGGGCACGGTATGCGGTCTGATCGGCGCGCTCTTTGCCTATCTGGTAGAGTGGGCCACCCACACAAGGCAGCACCACGAATGGCTGATGTACCTGCTGCCCGTGGCGGGCCTTGGCATCGCCGGGCTGTACCGGCTCCTGAAGCTCCCGATCACCATCGGCACGGATGAGATCATCACCACCGTGCGCTCCCAGGATCGCGTGCCGCTGGCGATGGCGCCGGCCATCTTCCTTTCCACCGTGCTGACGCACCTGACCGGCGGCTCGGCAGGCCGTGAGGGCGCGGCGCTCCAGCTGGGCGGCAGCATCGGCGTGGCACTGGGCTCCCGTGTGGTGCCCATGGGGGACAACCGGCGCATCTTCCAGCTTTGCGGCATGGCTGCGCTGTTTTCGGCCCTCTTTGGCACGCCCCTGGCAGCCACCATCTTTGTGGTGGAAATCATCGAGGTCGGCAAAATCAACGAGCGTGCTCTGCTGCCCTGCCTGGCATCGGCGGTGACGGCCAAGTTCGTCGCCATGGCTGTGGGTGCGCCGATTGAGGTTTTCCCGCTGGCCGCAGGTCTTGCCGTCACAGATGGCGCATCTATCGGCTATACCGCCATCCTCGGCGTGGCCTGCGCGCTGACGGCGCTGATGTTCTGCACCGTCATGCACAACGCCTCGAAGATTTTCCGCAAGCTTGTGCCAAACGACTTCCTGCGCATCGTCTGCGGCGGCGCGTCGGTGATCGTTTTGTCCCTGCTGCTTGGCACGACGGACTACCAGGGCGGCGGCATGCACGTCATCCTGCGGGCGCTGGAGGGCGAGGCCATCCCGGCGGCCTTCCTGCTCAAGATGCTCTTCACCGCCCTGTCCCTGGGCGTGGGCTACAAGGGCGGCGAGATCATTCCGTCTTTCTTCATCGGCGCAACCATGGGCTGCACTGCTGCGGCGCTGCTGAGCTTCTCCGCGCCCCTGGGAGCGGCCATCGGTATTATCGGCGTCTTCTGCGGCGTAACGAACGCTCCGCTGGCATCCATGCTGCTGGCAGTGGAGCTGTTCGGCGCGGAGTATCTGTTGCTCTTTGGCGTGGCGGTGTGCGTCACCCACGCGCTGTCGGGACATATCAGCCTGTATCATTCCCAGACCTTCACCGAGCCCAAGATGGGGCATCGGGACTGACGGATAAACCTTCGGAGCGCGCGCACAGGGTTGCGAATGAAAAAGGGAATTGACAAGATGCTTAGAAAACTGCTGTTCAACATGGCAAAAAGCCCCTTTATGGGTAAAATAGTTGGAAATGCATTTCAATACTGCAGCCGGATCATACCTGTGAAGAGGGTATATGACAGCAAGAAAATCGTTGCGTTCCATCACCCTCAGCCTTTATATAAAAATCATCTGATCATTTCGCCTAAAAAAGCAGTCAGGAATTTACAGCAAATGGCGTCAGATGGCTTGAGCAGGTATTTCGTGAAGATTTGGGAGACTGCAAAGGACATATGTGCGATGCATCCCGAGTTTAATGACTCATTTGTGATGGTCGCCAACGGAGGTAAAAGGCAAGAGGTTCAGCAGGTGCATTTTCACATGTTTACGGACCATGCATTTGTGAATGAATACGCCGCGCAGGAGCAATTTGAAAGCGTCTTTTATCGTGATGCGAATATTTGTGTTCTGGCGCATCCGACCCCCAATTGGGAGTTCCATTGTGTGATGAAGCCTGTTTCGCCATCCCAAATGGCAGAAAACGAAGAATATCAAAATATGTATTTCAGGAGCCTTTTGCATAACATAGATGCATTGAATGCTGAATTCAAGATCGTGCAGAGAGGTTATTCTCTTGTATATCAGTACAGCAAACAGATAAGTGATCAGAAATGCCCTGTTTTCCATATTGTATCCGGCAAAAAAGTCTCCGCATGATGGTCGGTCATGCGGAGACTTTCCTGTTATATAAATACTGTCTTATTGCCGGAGGTTATCTTTATGCCGCCAGCGTCTTCCCCACCGGGGACAGCTTCGCCTTTTCCAACGCCGCCACCACCACAGGCACCACGATCAGGTGGATCACCGCGCCCACAGCCGTATCAACAAAGTAGCTGGCGATAAAGGCCTCGAAGGTCATCGGTGCGCCGGAGATCGCTCCACCTGCCAGCAGCAGCGCCTTGGCGATGCCGCCCACGATGCGTCCGCCCAGCATCGCGCTCGCCAGCGCGCACATCATCGCCGGGAACCGCCTGCCGCGCAGCACACGGCACAGCAGCGGATACAGAATCCCCGTCAACGCACCATAGGCACACAGCTCAAAGGTCATCGGCAGCGCCATGGGCAGCGCAGGCATGCCGAAGATCACCATGCGCAGCAGCGGCAGCACCGCGCCCAGCACGCCGCCCCACAGCCAGCCGCAGGTGAGGCCGCCAATAAGCACCGGAATGTGCAGCGGGCTGATCAGCTTGCCGATGGTTTGAATCTGGCCCGTCAAAAAGGGCAGCAGCAGGCCCACCGCCAGCAGCACAGCCGTCACGATCATACGATACAGCGCATCATTTTTACGCATAACACTTGTTACCTCCCAAACAAAAAATCCATGAAGAAAGCCCGGGCCTCATGCCCGCATGCGCTTCCTTCATGGAAACAGTGATGTTATTGTAGCATAACCTTTATTCCCTGTCAATCCCTGACAGATGCAAATCTTCGCGCTTAACCTTCTCCCAGTCAAACAGCGGAATCAGCGCCTCCAGCGTCATCGGACGCACCTCCTCCATCAGACCGGCGCTGCAGGCCAGCCTGCCGAGGATCTCCGGGGGGGAGAAGCGTTTCGCCAGCGCGGACAAATCAAGATCCTGATCCCGCTTGGCAAGGCGGCGTCCCTGGGCGTCCATCAGCAGCGGAATGTGCACATACTGCGGCTGCACAAAGCCCAGCAGACGCTGCAAATACAGCTGCCTTGGCGTTGCGGACAGAATATCCCGTCCGCGCACAACCTCCGTCACGCCGCTGAGGGCGTCGTCCACCACCACCGCCAGCTGGTAGCCGTAGAGCCCATCGGAGCGCCGGAGGATGAAGTCTCCACAATCCCGGGCCAGATGCTCCTGCTGCACGCCGAACAGGCCGTCCTCGAAGGATATGACCTCCTCCGGCACGCGAAGGCGCATGGCGGGAGCGCGGGTCTTCGCCTTTTCGGCGGCCTCCTCGGGGGTGAGGCTGGCGCAGGTGCGCTGATAGACCACCTGTGTGTCCCCCAGGTTCGGCGCGGCGAGACTCATCAGTTGCGCACGGGTACAGAAGCAGGGGTACACATGGCCCCGGCCCGTCAATTGATCGAGGTATTGCCGATAGACCTCCGTGCGCTCGGATTGATAGAGGGGCGCTTCATCCCAGGTGAAGCCCAGCCATTGCAGATCGTCGATGCACTGCTGCGCCAGGCGGCGCGGGCAGCGCGGAATATCGACATCCTCTATGCGCAGCAGGAAGCGCCCGCCCTCGTGGCGCACGGACAGATAGGCCAACATCGCGCACAGGATGTTGCCCAGATGCAGCCGCCCACTGGGCGTGGGAGCAAACCGGCCGGTGGGAATGGGCATGGGGCGCACCTCCTTCTTCTGCTACTCTACACCAAAACGGCTTCCATTGCACGGAAAACCCGGATACCCTGCGGCATCCGGGCCATGTTTCATTAGTGCGACTTGTGGAAAAGCAGGCGTTCGTAGCGCTCCACGTCGGCATTGCGGGTCATGATCTCCAGCTCCTCGTCGCCCATGACGGTATTGCGCCCCATGGCGTACTGCTCGGCGACCATCTCGCGCACCGCCACCACCAGCGGGTCGTTCTTGTCGATGACCTGATCGTCCTTGAGGCGGAAGTAGCCGTTCATCCAGTGGGCCACACCAGCCAGGCCGCTGGTCGCATCCACCGCCACCATCGCGGGACGGTTCAGGATCAGCTTGGTATCGAAGATGTTGTAGATCTCCTCGTCCTTGAGCAATCCGTCGGCGTGGATGCCTGCGCGGGTCACGTTGAAGTGACGGCCCACGAAGGGCTGACGCGGGCTGATCTCAATGCCGATCTCGCGCTCCATGTAGTCCGCCATATCGGTGATGGCGCTCAGATCCATGCCATCGGTGGTGCCGCGAAGGCTCGCGTACTCAATGGCCATGGCCTCCAGCGGGCAGTTGCCTGTGCGCTCGCCAATGCCCAGAATGGAGCAGTTGATGGACGAGCAGCCGTACATCCACGCCGTACCCGCATTGGCCACCACCTTGTAAAAATCATTGTGGCCATGCCACTCGATCTGCTCGGAGGGCACATGGGCATAGTGGCGCAGACCATAGATGATGCCCGGAACGCTGCGGGGCAGCGCCGCGCCATAGTAGGGCACGCCGTAGCCCATGGTATCGCAGGCACGGATCTTGATCGGAATACCGGATTCCTTGCTCAGCTTCATCAGCTCCGCCGCAAAGGGCACTACGAAGCCATAGAAGTCGGCGCGGGTGATATCCTCAAAGTGGCAGCGGGGCTTGATGCCACGTGCCAGCGCCGCCTTGACGATGCCAAGGTACTTATCCATCGCCTGGGCTCGGGTGAGCTTCATCTTATTGAAGATGTGATAGTCCGAACAGGAAACGAGGATGCCCGTTTCCTTCACGCCCGCGTTCTTGACCAGCTCAAAATCCTTCTCATTGGCACGGATCCAGGTAGTGATCTCCGGGAACTCAAAGCCCAGATCCTGACAGGCCTGCAGCGCCCGCTTGTCCTTCTCCGTATACACGAAGAACTCGGACTGGCGCACCAGGCCCTTGGGGCCGCCCAGACGGTTGAGAAGCTTGAAGAGATGCACGATCTGATCTACCGTGAAGGGGCTGACGGACTGCTGGCCATCGCGGAAGGTAGTGTCCGTCATCCAGATTTCCTCGGGCATATCCTCGGGAACGTGGCGCATGTTGAAGGCCACCTTCGGCACGGACTTATAATCGAAGATCTCGCGATAAAGATTGGGCTCGTCCACATCCTGCATCTCATACTGATAACGGGACTGAATCAGCAGGTTTTGCTTCTTGTCAAATTCAAGCATTGATTGCGCCTCCTTGCGCATGTCATCCGATTATCGCTTACCAGGGCGTATCGGTCAGCTCACCCACAAACTCCTCGATGCGGCGCAGGCCTTCCATGCACTGCTCCTTGGCAACGGCGTAGCTCAGGCGGCAGAAGCCCTCGGCCTCGAAGGCAACGCCCGGAACCACCGCCACATGCTTCTCCGCCAGCAGCAGCTCAGCAAAGGTCTTGGAGGTTTCAATGGTGCGGCCATGGTAACTCTTGCCCAGAATCTTCTTGATATTGAGCATGATGTAGAACGCGCCCTGGGGCTTAAGGCAGGAAAGCCCCGGGATGGAGTTGATCTTCTCCACCATCGCGTTGCGGCGATCCTCAAAGTGCTTGACCATCTCTTCGATGCAGCTGCCATCGCCCTGCAGCGCCTTCATGGCGGCGTACTGCGCCATCGCGTTGGCGTTGGAGGTGGCGTGGCTCTGGAAATTCGCCATGGCCTTGATCTCCTGCAGGGGACCGGCCACGTAGCCGATGCGCCAGCCGGTCATGGCATAGGCCTTGGACATGCCGTTGACCACGAAGGTCTGGTTCTTGATGGTCTCGCCGATATTGGCGATGGAAAAATGCTTCTCGCCATCGTAGATCAGCTTCTCATAAATCTCGTCGCTGACCACGTAGAAGGGGTGGCTTACCGCCAGATCCGCCACAAACTGCAGCTGCTCACGGCTCCAGACGCTGCCGTTGGGGTTGGAGGGGCTGGTGATGATGATCGCCTTGGTACGGCAGGTCACACGCGAGGCGATGTCGCGGTTGGTGGGGATGAAGTTGGTGCTTTCATCCGCAGGCACGAACACCGGCACGCCGCCAGCCATGCGCACCATCTCGGGATAGGACACCCAGCAGGGCGTGGGGATCAGCACCTCGTCGCCGGGATCGATGATGGCCTGGAAGACATTGTACAGGCTGTGCTTCGCACCAGAGGACACGACGATATCCTGGGGCTTGTAGTACAGGTCGTTATCGCGCTCCAGCTTATCACAGATGGCCTTGCGCAGTTCAAAGGTACCGGACGCGGGCGTATAACGGGTCTTGCCCAGGTCAAGAGCCTCCTTGGCGGCCTCGCAGATATAATCGGGGGTGGGGAAATCCGGTTCGCCCGCGCCAAAGCCAATCACGTCCACGCCCTGCGCCTTCATTTCCTTGGCGCGCGCGTCGATCGCCAGCGTGGGAGAGGGTGCGATGGATTGACAGCGGTGAGAAATCGTCAGTGCCATATGGTTCAATCCTCCTGCAATTCTGTATCAGTGCTGCTGCCCTGCCTCTGGGCAGGGTGCAGTTTTGAGCGTATGCAGATTCTATTATAATGGCTATTCATTGCCAAATCAAGAGCAAAGACAGAAAAAATGCAGTATTATCGTGTCAATCCTGCATTTTATAGCCTGCAAACCGCCATCTGACTTCGTTTTCGCCGGGCAAAAACTGCATGCTGCACGCGCAATCCGTCATTTTGAGGAAAACGGGCCCGCACACATGCCCAACACGGCAAAGAACATCGGCGTCACCAGACAGATGCTGAAGGTAAACATCCCCTGCACCAGATAGCACCCCACCGCCAGCAGCACCGGCAGCGCCATCGGCTCCCGCCCGGCGCGCTTCACGCCTTTGACCAGCACCAGCACGCACAGCACCGCAAAGGCCAACAACGCGAAAATGCCGTTGTTGCTCAGGATCGCCAGCAGCATGTTGTGGGGATTATCGAAGTTCTGCACAAGCGACTGCCCGGTACGGTTCATGTAATCATGCATGGCATAGTAGAATGTATCCGGTCCGGTGCCAAAGAGCAGGTTTTCCCGGCTGAGTTCGAGGGTCATCCGCCAGATGCCGATGCGCTCCGAACCATAGCTGTCCTGCGGGCGTCCGTGGAGCAGCTCCTGCAGCTCCCACAGCCCGTTACCCTCAGGCAGGGGCAGCGCGTACACCGCCAGTACCACCGCCAGCACCAGCATCAGTGCGATCAGCCTCACATGCAGCGTGCGCACGTCCTTGCCCGGACGGCGATGCAGCAGGACGGCAGCAGCCATCAGCAGCGCGCCCAAGGCCAGGGGCATCAACTTCCAGGTGGCAAAAGCAAAGGGGAAGGTCACGTTCTCCGTGCCATCCAGCCAGGGAAGCCCCAGCAGGAGCCGCAGGGATACGAGCATCAGCATGCCGCCCAGCACAACCGCTGTGCGGCTGCGGCAGGTATGGTCCCGCAGGGCCAGCAGTGTCAGAAGGAGCACCAGCAGCCCCAGCACGATCAGGCCGCTCTGCACCTCCATGCACAGCATCAGCATCACGCCCGTAAGCCCCGGCAGCAGCCACTGCCATCCGCCGCGTCCAGCCTTGATCACGCCGCCAAGCAGCGCTGGTACAACGATGCACAGGTACCCGCTGATCATATCAATATTCCCGATGGTGCCCTGAAATTCATAATTCGTGCGGACGCTTCGCCCCATGGGGAACAGCCCCAGCGGGTTCATATCCGCATACTGCATCGCCGTCACAGCGCAAAACACCATCAGCGTCACCGCCGATGCATCCAGCAGGCGGCGAATATTCACCGTTGAAAGGCTCATGCACAGAAAGATCGCGCCATAGCACAGTTGGGTCAGCAGCCCCTCGTAGCGAATGGCGCCCATCCAAACCGTGAGCTCCCCGCGATTGTTGTAGCTCATCGCCCAGGTACCCAGCCAGGCTGACAGCGCCACCAGCACGAAATAAGCCAGCGCAGCCACATGCACCCAGCCCAGTCGAATGCGCCCCCTTGCCTCCCGGCGGCACCAAAGCGTAATGACCATCGCCGCCGTCACCACCAGCGTCACACCCGTAAGGATGAGCATCCCCACCCATTTCGCCCGGGTGATGCGGGAAAAGCTGCCATCCTGCCACAGCGGAAACACCGCCAGCCACACCGTGCCCAGCGCCGTCATCACCCACTGCGACCAGTGTGTACGCGTCCTTTCCATCAACTCATCCTCCTTTCTGTGGATACCACGATAGCATACTTTACCGGGGATTGCAAGGGGGACGGAGCCAGGAACGCTGCCCCCCACCCGGCAGGGACGCCTGTCCCCTGCAACCTGCTTAGGGGCGCCGCGCCCCTAAGAACCCCTTTTCGTGATCGGGTGAGGGCCTTCGGTTGAAGCGTACGCGCATGCTTATTCAGGGAACGAAATCTACATGCACCTTGTTGGTCGCGCTTTGGCTCGACTCCCCTACGGCCCTCTCGCGCCGCTCGCAGCCTGCGTATCCGCTTGCGGACTGCCATCTGAGGCCCCACGTCCTCAGACGCATCCATCCCCCGCATTTCCGCCGTCACGCCCCTCTTCCCCTTGCTCCTGCCTGCAAAACGTGGTACAATACCCGTGAAATATGTAGAAACAGGAGAAAGCGTGCCTATGGAAACGAAGACGCTCAACACATCGACCCTCGTCCGCCGCTTCCTGCCGTACTTCTCGAAGTACAGGAAGACCGTGGCCTTCGATCTGTGCTGCGCGGCGCTGACCACCGTGTGTGAGCTGGTGCTGCCCATGATCGTGCGCACCATCACCGACAAGGCCACCACCGACGTCGCCTCCCTGACCGTGCCCTTCGTGCTGATGATGGGCGGCACCTACATCCTGCTGCGTATCATCGACGCAGCTGCGAACTACTTCATGCAATCCGTAGGCCACATCATGGGTTCAAAGCTGGAAACGGACATGCGCGGCGATCTGTTCCACCACCTCCAGCAGCTGTCCTTCGGCTACTATTCGGATGCGAAGGTCGGTCAGATCATGGCCCGCATCACCTCCGACCTATTTGAGATCACCGAGTTTGCCCATCACTGCCCCGAGGAATTCCTCATCGCGGGCGTGAAGATCATCGTCTCCTTCACCGTGCTGTGCGGCATGAACGTCCCCCTGACGCTGATGATGTTCGCCGTGCTGCCCTTCATGCTGGTTTTCGCCAAGCACTTCAACAGCAAGATGCGCCGCATCTTCAAGGAGCGCAACAAACAGGTCGGCGAGATCAATGCCCAGGTGGAGGACTCCCTGCTGGGCATCCGCGTGGTGAAGTCCTTCGCTAACGAGGCCATCGAGGAAGACAAATTCCGTCAGGGCAACCTGAAATTCCTTGACCTGAAAGCGCAGTCCTACAAGGTCATGGCTCAGTTCGGCACCTCCAACCGCATCTTTGACGGCCTGATGTACATCGTGATCGTCATGGCAGGCGCACTGCTCATTGCCGACGGCAAGCTCTCCGTGGCGGATTTCACAGCCTATCTGCTCTACGCCACGGTTTTGCTCAACTCCATCCGCCGCATTGTGGAATTCACCGAGCAATTCCAGCGCGGCATGACCGGCGTGGATCGTTTCTTTGAGATTCTCGATGCACCGGTAGACATCTGCGATGACCCCGGCGCGAAGGAGCTCAAAAACGTCAAAGGCGCCGTCACCTTCGACAACGTGTCCTTCCGCTACGGCGATGCTCAGACCGATGTGCTCCACGGCCTGAACCTGACCGTCAAGCCCGGTGAATCCATCGCTCTCGTCGGCCCCAGCGGCGCAGGCAAGACGACCCTGTGCAACCTCCTGCCCCGCTTCTACGATGTGACTGCGGGCCGCATCCTCATCGACGGGCAGGACGTGCGCTCCTTCACCCAGAAGAGCCTGCGCGAATGCATCGGCATGGTACAGCAGGAGGTCTATCTCTTTGCCGGCACGGTGTTTGAGAACATTGTCTATGGCAAGCCCGGTTCCTCCCGCGAGGAGGTCATCGAGGCCGCGAAGCTGGCTGGCGCGCACGAATTCATCTCCGCCCTGCCCAGCGGCTATGACACCTACGTCGGCGAACGCGGCGTACGTCTCTCTGGCGGCCAGAAGCAGCGCATCTCCATCGCCCGCGTGTTCCTCAAAAATCCGCCCATCCTCGTGCTGGATGAGGCAACCTCCGCCCTGGACAACGAGTCGGAACACATCGTGCAGCAAAGCCTGGAAAAGCTGGCCAAGGGCCGCACAGTCTTCACCATCGCCCACCGCCTGACCACCATCAAGGGCGCCGACACCATCTGGGTGCTGACCGAAAACGGCGTGGAGGAAATGGGCAATCACAGCGAGCTTCTCGCCAAGGGCGGATTGTATTCAAAGCTCTATGCCATGTATACCAGTGATAGGTAATACCCTATGAATCAAACGCAAAGCTCCGGGCTGATTCCAAATGCAAAGGTACTCCGCAAAACCAGGACCAAGGAAGAACGACATCTCTGGTACGATTTTCTCAAGCACTGCCTGTGACTGTAAATCGCCAGAAGGTCATCGGACGATATTATTGTAGATTTTTATTGTTCCGTCGCAAAGGTTGTCATTGAGCTGGATGGTTCGCAGCATTATGACGAGGCGGCCCTGAAATCAGACCGGGTTCGGGATGCATATCTGAACGGGCTCGGAATAACGGTTTTGCGATGATCAATCACAAGTTCCAGGAAGTCTGTCAAAATATTTACAGGCATATACCGCAGCTTTCCACCTCATCACCCGCTGCGGCGGGAGCTTTCCCTTAAGGAGGAAGGTACCCGAGCGGAACGCGAGGTCGGATGAGGTGGCCCCAGCTCTGCCATCAACAACAAAAGGAGGACTCCCCATGCTTCTCACAAAAGCCTCTCAGGCGAATTTCGCCTCTGTCTGTGGACTCTACCAGTCCGTCTGCGCCGACATGGCCACCTCCGCCTGCCCCCAATGGGTGTGGGGCGAATACCCCAACGAGGACTTCCTGCAAAAGAGCCTGGACGCAGGCACGCTCTACGTCGCCTATGAGGGCGAAAAGCTCCTGTGCGCCGTGACCGTGGATACGAATTTCGACCCGGAATATGCGGATGTGAACTGGCTCTTTGGCGTGAAGCCCGGCGCGTTCCACCGCCTCGCCATCGCCCCTGACCTGCAGGGTAAAGGCCTTGGCAGACAGATTCTGGCCGATGTAGGCGATATCCTGCGAGCGCAGGGCTGCGACTGCCTGCGCATCGACACCTACTCCCCCAACGAGAATGCTCAGAAGCTCTACACCCGCATGGGCATGCGCAAGGCTGGTGAGGTGAAGTTCTTCCACCGGGAACTGCCCTTCTGCTGCTATGAAATGCCCCTCACCGGCGATTGCCCCCTGCTGCCGCTGGCAATGCACCCCGCCTTCCGCGGCGGCAAGCTGACCCCCTGGGGCGGCGAGAAGCTGCGCACGGTGTACGGCAAGCCCATCGCGGATATTCCCACGGGCGAGAGCCTTGAGGTCAGCTGCATTCCGGGACTGGAGTCCACCGACGATACCGGCGCGACCCTCCCGGCGCTGATTGAAAAATACGGTGCGGACTTTGCAGGCAAGTATGCGGGCAAGACCTTCCCACTGCTGCTTAAGCTCATTGACGCGGCGGAGAGCCTTTCCGTACAGGTACACCCTGATGATCGCTACGCCGCCGCCAACGAAAACGGCAAACTGGGCAAGACCGAGGCATGGCTGATTCTGGACGCGCCCGAGGGCAGCCAGCTGGTGTATGGCATCCGCAGCGGCACGACCCTCGCCGAGCTGCGCACCGCCTGCGAGGCTGGCGCAGCCGTCGAGCCCCTCCTGCGCCGCGTGGATGTGAAGCCCGGCGACGTGTGCTTCATCCCGGCGGGCTGCGTGCACGCCATCGGCGCGGGCATCATGCTCTACGAGATTCAGCAGTCCTCCGACGTGACCTACCGCTTCTACGATTGGGATCGCGTGGACAAGAACGGCAACCGCCGCGAGCTCCATCTGGATAAGGCGCTGGACGTGACCGATCTTGATTTCACCCTGAACCCCATCCCCGCGCCGGATGCGCCCGTCGCCCGCGTGCTGGATGAAACCTACTTCACCCTTGACCTGATGAAGGTCGATGGACAGCAGTGCATCCCCACAGTGGCGGATTTCGGCATGCTGACGGCCCTGGAGGGCGATCTGACCCTGTGCTGGCAGGGCGGCAAGCGCACGCTGGCCCGAGGCGAAAGCCTGTACATCCCCGCCAAGACCCCCGCGCTGACCCTGATGGGCACCGGCCGCGCAGCCCTGTCCATGCCCCGCTGAAAATGACACAGACGCGCCCTGACAGCCATCGTTGCCGTCAGGGCGCGTTTTCTATGGGAATATGCCTTATCGGAACAAATCCAGGAAGCGGTCGATGATCGTCGGCTCTTCCGCCTCGGTCACTTTCTCCACCTCTGCTTCCTTCTCCACCGCACGGGTGGTGATAGCAAACTGCACGCTGGTCACATCCTCGTTGCGGCTGTCGGTAAAGGAGGTCAGCGTCCCGACGCCCATGCTGCCAAGGCCGCCCAGCGCGCCCTCCACGCCATTGGTGTACTGGTACAGGCCATCCCGGAAGGCCATCACATCATCAAGGCTGGCTTTGAGCGTCACCAACGCCTGATAGGCTTCGCCATCCTTTCCGTTCTTCTTCAGCGCCTCGGCAACACTGCTCTGATAAGCACTGCTGTACCGGCCCTTGACGATCTCCTCCTGGATGATGGCCTTGACCTCTGCGCTCTGCATCTGCTGTTCCACCATTGCATCAATCTGCGCCTTGGCCTCGCCGGATTGCATGGCCTTGTCGGTCTCCGCCTCGATGGTGGCCTGCACAGCCTCGCTCTGCATCTGCTCGGCCACGACCTCGTCTACGCTGCCGCTGCCCAGGAGCTTGATGGAAGCAATGACGGCCTTGCGCACGTCGGCTTCCACTTCCGCCGTGACCTGCGCCCGCACAGCCGCCTCAGCCTCGGCGTAGGCCTGGTCGTAGCCCGCATCACCGCGACACTGCTCCAGCACGGCAGCGTCAATGAGCGCCTGCATCACATCGGATTCCATGGCCAGCTGCGTGGCGGATTCGATCCCCTGCTGCGTCTCGGCGCTCTGCATGCGCTCCGCCACCATGGCGGCAACGGTGGCATCATCCGGATTGATCCCCTGCGTGCGAAGTTCCAGCTGCACCTGAGCCGTGATGGTCAGCTGCGCAGCATTGGCTGCCTCGGTTCGGGTCTGCTCGCGGAGGGTCGCCTCCACCTGAGGCCGGATAACCGCCGCCATTTCGGCGGTGATCTGATCCTGCGTATCGCCGGACTGCATGGCGAGGAACACCTTGCCGTCGATCACCGCCTGCACAGCCGCGCTCTGCATCTGCTGCTGCACCTGCTGCTCCACCATATCGCCGCTGGGGTTCTCCATCGCGGCCTCCACCTGCCTGCGAACCTCAGCCTCCACGGCCTTCTCCACCTCGGCGCGGACCGTCGGGCGGGCTGCCTGCTCCACCTGCTTGCGCACCTCCGCCCTGACCGCGTTGCGAACTGTCGTCTCCAGCGTTGCGGAGGCCTGATTCATGACATAAGCGTCCAAACCATCCAGGAAGGCCGCCATCACCTTGTCCAGCTCCTGAACATAATTGTCGCGCGTCAGCACCGGCACGGTGATTTTGAGCTTTTTTAGATCGGCTTCCTTTGCCTTCAATTCGGCATTGGCCTGGGCAAAGAGCGCATCCACCATCATGTCCGCACCCTCGCGCAGCTGCACGCCACCCTCGGTCAGCTGACCAACCATCGCGTTGTCCCCAAGATCAAGGGACATCATCACGCCGTTGATGCTGATGGCCGGCAGGTAAAAATCCTCCGCCTGACAAGCAAAGGTGATCTCCGATTCCGTGCCGGGCAAAAGAATGTAGGTCAGCTGGCGCATATCGCCCACGCGGGCCTGCGTCGCGCCGTTGGCGGTAATATCCGTGCACCTGTCCATATCCAGCTGCACGGTGATCTGCAGGGCATGGGTGTTGAAGAAATCACCCGCGCAGTCGGGATTTTTCGTAATTTTCAGCCGCACCGCCACGGTGCCGTCCTCTCCCGCAACACGGCGAGCAGGCAGCACGCGACCATCGAGCATGTATTCAATGTCAAACAGCCACGGGAGCTCCGCATCCGCCAGGTCGCCCTGATAGGCGGCACGCTCCGCCGTGGTGCGGAAGGTTACGCGATCTCCGCGATACTCTATCTCGTCAAGGGTATTGAGCATCCTCACCCCGCTGTAATCGCCGTAATCCACGATGCGCCCGGCCGAAAACTCATTCACGACATAGGCGCCATCGACCGAGCCATCCGCATCCAGCACAGCATAGACAACCTCGGATTTTTCCGCCAGTGCAGCGCCCGTGAGCAGCAGCATGGCCAGCACCAGACATAATACCTTACGCATCAAGCGTTCCCTCCATTTCTGTGGTAGTGTCCGCATGAGCCCCTGCCCCCAGTGTGCCGCGGCGGATGAGGCCATCCAGCAGATACAGCATGCCGGGCAGCACAAAGAACACGCTGATCATGGACAGGAGCGTGCCGCGCCCCATGAACATGCCCAGCTGCGCCAGAATCTGATGGGTCGATACAAAGCCCATCAGCAACCCCACCACCGTCATGGTCAGGCCGCTGGTCAGGATGGAGGTAGTCACGGTCTGTACGGTGATCACCAGCGCCTCCCGCTTGGGCAGCTGACGGCGGAACTCCATGTAGCGGTCCGTAAAGAGGATGGCGTAATCCACCGTTGCGCCCAGCTGCACGCTGGAAATGATCAGGTAGGAAATGTAGAACACATGCTGCCCCATAAAGTAGGGCACAGCCGTATTGAGCCAGATGGCTCCCTCGATGCACAAAACCAGAATGAAGGGCAGTACCACCGAGCGCATGGACAGCAGCAGCACCACGAACACCGCGCCCACCGCCACCAGATTCACCAGCAGCATATCCTGCTGAATGGTCACCATCAGGTCGTAGGTAGAGGCCGCTTCGCCTGCCATGAGCCATTCGCCGGGGAAGTATTCCTCCGCCAGTGCGCGAATGTCCGCCACGACCTCGAAGGGCTCAGCGCCCTCCACGTCCATCGCCAGGTTGATGACCATGCGGCTGTATTCATCGCTGAGCAGCATCTCGCGGATAGATGCATCCACATATTCCGGCGGAATGGTTGCTCCGGCAGTGTCCACCCAGGAGGTCACGCCCGTCACCTGGGGAATCTTCTGCACCTGCGCGGACAGCGCCAGCTCGCGGGCGGTTTCATTGCGCGGCACCATGAGCACCAGCGCGGTCTCCTTGCCGTACAGGCTGTTGATCTCCGCAGCGTCCCGGCCCACCTCAGTATCCTCACCGAAGATGTAGGCCGCACCGTAGTAATAGTCCGTCTTCTGCGCCGCCAGATAGGAGGGAAGCACCACGATGGCAAACACCGTCACCATCGGGATCATCAGCCGGCGGATGAGCTGCCCCAACCCGCGCCACGAGGGCATGAAGGAACGGTGGCGCGCCTTGTCAATGCCCGGGAGCAGCGTCAGGATCAGTACGGGCGTAAACACCAGCACCGTGATCAGGCTGATCGCCACACCCTTGGCCAGTGCCAGACCCAGATCGGGGCCGATGAGGAACTTCATCAGGCACAGCGCCAGAAAGCCGATCACCGTGGTGAGTCCACTGGACAATATGGAGCTGGTGGAGCGGCACAGCGCCTGCACCATGGCTTCCTTCGCATCGGCGCATTCCCTGCGGCACTCGTCAAATCGGTGCAGCAGGAAGATCGAATAATCCAGCGATACCGCCAGCTGCAGCACCGCACCGGAAGCGTCCGTCACAAAGGAGACCGTGCCAAAGATCAGATTAGTACCCATGTTGATGCCGATGGCCACGCCCAGGCTCAGCAGCACCACCAGCGGATCCATCCAGGAGGTGGTGGTCAGCAGCAGCATCACGATCACAAAGGCCACTGCGCAAAGGGAGATGATCTGCACCTGCCCAATGGTGCTGGTTTTGGCCTCCGCCGTGGACACCGCGCCGCCGGAAAGGGCCGCGTCCTCCCCCAGCAGTGCGCGGACGTCAGCCAGCGCCGCAATGGCCTTGGATTCCTGAATCGTCAGGGAGAACAGCGCATCCCCCTCCGCATAATAGCGTGCCACCACAGCCGGATCAAGGTATTCTACAGGCTGCAGGATATCAGCCTCGTCATCCAGCCACATCACCGCATCGATGCCATCGATAGCTGCAAGCGCTGATTTGAGTGCCAGGGCCTCCGCAACCGATACATCCCGCGCCAGCGCCCTGGCATTGGGCACGCCCGTGTCATATTGCTCCGTCATGACTTCGATAGCTCGGGTCGATATGGTATCCGCAGGCAGAAAATCCGCAACATTATAGTTGACCCCCACCAGCGGCGAGAGCGCCAAAGACACCGACAGACACACGAGGAACAGGGCGATCACCATTTTCGGATGCCGCACAACGGCCCGGTAGAATCGCTCCATGATCATCGCCTCCGTTTCACTTTCCTTGCTTTATTTATCATACCACATGGGATAAAATACCGTCAACGGCAGCATGAACCTACGCTGCCAAAGATAGCATACAGCCCTTCTATGAAACACAGATGAAGAACAGCCTCTCCTGACGCTTTTACATCAGGAGAGGCCATTTGTTTTACCACATTTGCGCCAGGGCGTCCGCATTTTCACCGGCACGCACCTTGCGCAGCACCACCACGAAGCGCTGGGTGTCCGCCTCGTCATAGCAGGTCACCAGGGTCAGCAGCTCGTCGCCATAGCGCGCGTCGTAGGGCGTATCCACCTTTGACAGCGCCCGCGCCCGGGCAACATAATCGTCAAAGGCCTGCTGGCTCTTGAAATTCCTCTCGTAGAACCGGAAGTATTCCGGCCCCTGCTGCACCGTACACAGGATGACCGCCAGAGGGACGTACATCCCCTTTTCATAGAGCGTATCAAACCATGTGATGGGCGCCGCGCGGTAGAATTCCTCCTCCGCCAGCTTATGCAACTCGCCGAACATTTCACCGCTCTTCATGTTATGGGCGTAGATGATGAGATTGTCGTCCCGGGGCCAGATGCTGCAGGACATGTCCATAAAGGCTGTACCATTCATGTTGCGCTCGCCATAGAAGTCACGGCGAAGATAGTAGCTCTGATCACGCTGAACCACCGCGAAATCCACCCGGTAAAGTGCATCGATGTTCAGCCAGCCCACCAGATCGTTATTCTGGCTGTACAGCCGCTGATAGGTCGCCAGCATATCCGGCTTGAGCCAGGGCGCAAGGGTCGCCGTAGGCTGGGGCGTAGCGGTGGGGACAAGCGTCGCCGGAGCATCCGAGCTGCCGGAGGCCTCCGGATCAGGCGTGGCCGTAGGAGCCTGCGTCGGAATGGTGGTGGGAGCCTCCGTCTGCAGGGCCTGACGCTGCTGCTCCTGGAGGGCGCGGGTGTGCTGCTGCTCCATGATGTAGCCGATCAGCTGCACGGCAGCGTAGAGCATCATCGCCGCCAGCAGGGCCATGAGGATGCGGCGAGGCCAGGGACTGTGGCGCTTACGGTAGTAATCACGCTGCGGCATGGGCCTCACCTCCTTCATGGCTTTACTCATTCTTTCGCGGTCAGCGCAGTCTTTCCCTGCCAGTGAGAATCTTTTCCTGTATGAACAGGCGGCACAGCCACCCATCAGTAGCTGTGCCGCAAAAGTGGTTGCGTCAGCAAATCCTTTATGCGTGCTTGCGACGCAGACCCAGCATCAGGATGCCCGCAGCGCCAAGGAGGAGCATGCCCATCCACATTACCAACGGAGCACCATCGCCCGTTTCGGGAACCTGATGGTTGGTGATCGTACCGCCGTCGTAGGCACAGCCCGGATCAATGCCGTCCACCATGTCATAGGTGGTCACAAAGCCCTCCATGGGCGTCTCCACCACGGTGTAGACCGCAACCTCGCCATCCACGGTGTAGGGCAGGTTGTTCCAGACGTACCAGCCGTGCTTATCGGGCTCGGGCTGGGCCAGATTGACCTTTTCGCCGTTGCAGTAAACCGTCAGCTGGATGGCCGGAGGCGTCTGGCCTTCATTCAGGCCGGACCATACCTTGCGCACGCTCACAGAGGTGGAGCCGCGGTTGATGATGGTGCCGCCGTTGTAGACGCGATCGGTCTTGCCGGTATAATCGCCGGTGTTCTCGTAGATGGTGGTGTAGCCAGTCATGTACTTCTCCGTCGCGCTGTACTCAATCAGCTCGCCCTTGTCGTTGTAGACCGGCAGATCGCTCCAGGCATAGATATCGCCGTCCTGCTCGTATGCAGGCTGGGGATCCATCTTCACGCCGTCGGCGTAGATGGTCAGCTCAATCTTATCCTGACGCTCGCCCTCCCACACCTTGGTCACGTAGAAGCTGGTCTGGCGATAGGTGTTGATGAAGGCTGCCGAGGCGCCGCCCTCGCCGATGGTGCCGCTGGCCGTGCGGCCGGGGATGGCATTGGCGGTGGTGCTGTAACGGGCGTCCGCGATTTCCTCCACCGTCCACTGGGTGCCAACGGGCAAGCCGGTCACGGTCAGGGTCTCGTTGTGGCCCAGGGTGATGACATCGCCGCTGCGCACGCTGGTCTCGTCAGAGCCGGAGGCAGCATAGGCGCCGATGAGGGTCGCGCCGTTCCTGGCCTTCAGGGTCACCTTGAAGTTGAACACCACGCCGGAGGGGCCGCCCGCCACCTGCTTGGTAATCTTCAGGGCGGACATCTCGGTGTTGTTGAAAGTGATGGCATTCACCGCCACGCCGTCCACCGCGATGGAGCGGCCCACGCGCAGCGCACCGTTGCCAGCGTCCGCCACGGTCACCGTCACCTTGTACTGGCGGCTGTCGGCCAGCATGGTATCGGTGGAAGCAGTCTTTTCGCGCACGGTGTAGGTGTACGCCTGACCCACATCCGCCAGGGTGTACTGGATGGGCTCGAAGGTGATGGCGCTGCCGGTGTTCTTTACCGTCTGCAGCACCTGACCATTCTGGTCGACCAGCTCAAACTCGAAGACCTGACCAGCCGCAGGCACAGCGCCATTGACCGTCTTGGTCGCCTTGAGAACCAGCGCACCAGCGGCGTTGTAGCCGTTGTTGAAGCCAACGGTATCGCCCGCGCGGCCCACGGTCACCAGACCGTTTTCGCCCTTCTCGGTGGGCAGGCTGCGGGTAACGCCAGTAAGGGTCTGGGTCACGGTGGGAGCAAGGGTCAGCGTGCCGTCTCCGTTATCGGTGACGCTCACCTCCAGCAGGAAGCGCGCGGGATCGCGGACATAGCCCGCCTCCTCATCCTCACTGGCCAGCATGGCCTCCTCGACGTAGTAGGTCAGGGTGGAACCGGCAGAGGCCTGGGTGATCTCGATGGGGGGGAAGTAGATGTGCTCGCCCTCGTTTTCGGCCGTGGCCATCACCAGGTCGTTGGGATCGGTGATCACGAAGGTGAACACCTGATACTCGTTGGGAACCAGGCCGTTGACGTTCTTGGTGGCATACATGCCCAGGTACGCGCGGGCCTGATAGGTGTTGTTGAAGGTGATGGCGCTCACGGAATCCCCGTTCAGGGTGATGGCATGATGCACCGTCAATCCGCTCGCGCCGCGCTCCACCGTCGCGGTGACCACGTACTCGGAGGCGTCCATGGTGTAGGCATCATGCACCGCCGTCTCGGTCACGGTGTAGGTAAAGGTCTTGCCGACATCGTCCATGTTGTACTCAATGGCTGCAAACTGCGCCAGAGAGCCGTCGTTGGTGATGGTCTGCAGAACAGCATCGCCCTCCTTGAGAACGAAGGTGAACATGCCGTCATGCTTGTCATCGGCAGGCACGCCGTTGATGAGCTTGCTGGCGGTGAGCACCAGCTCGCCCTCGTGGTAGGTGTTGATGATGTTGTAGCCGTCGATGGCGGTCACATACTCAGGCACCGCATCCTCGGTCACGGTGTACTTGATCAGCGCACCTGCCTTGTACTTAGGCAGCTTGTCGAAGGTATAGGCCCAGCCGTCGGCCTCGGTCACGATCTTGCTCTGCACTTCCACGCCATCCGCCAGCAGACGGACAGTGATGCTGTCCGGACGCAGGCCTGCGGCGTCGTTATTGTCATCCCAGGTCTTCTTGCCGAAGACGGAGGTCTCCTCAACATTGTAGCTGTTAATCACGTCATAGCCGTTGACCTGCGCGGTATAGCCGGGAACCGCGTCCTCGGTGATGGTGTAGGTAATCTTCTCACCGTTCTCATACACCGGCAAATCGACGAAGTTCCACTTCCAGCTGTTCGCCGGGGTGGTCACGGCGTAGCGCACCTCAACAGGCTGCGCATCGCCCACCTGCTTCCACAGGCGGATGGTGATGCTCTCGGGACGCTTGCCGTCCTGGTTGTCAGCGTCGTTCCAGGTCTTCACGCCGCTGACGGAGGTCGTCTGGGGAATGTGGGTGTTGATCAGATCGTACTGATCGACCACGGACTCATAGCCCGGCACCGCATCCTCGGTGATGGTGTAGACGATCTTCTTGCCGCCTTCATACTCCGGCAGATTCGCAAAGGTGCCGCTCCAGCCATCCGCCGCCGTGACGACCTTGCTGTCGATCTCCACGGGCGCCGCATCGCCCACCTGCTTCCACAGGTGTACAGTGATGCTGTCCGGGCGCAGGCCATCCTGATCGTCATTGTCCTTCCAGTACTTGACGCCGGTGATGTTCACCTGATTGGGGGTGTAGCTGTTGGTCACGTCGTAGCCGCTGATGACAGCGCTGTAATCATCAACCACATCCTCGGTAATGGTGTAGGTGATCTTCTGTCCATCCTGATATTCCGGCTGCTTGCCGAAGTTCCAGGCCCAGTTGTCAGCTGCCGTCACGGTCTTGGAGGCAATCTCCTTATGCTCCGCACCGACGGTCTGCCACAGGCGGATGGTGATGCTTTCAGGACGCTTGCCATCCTGGTTATCCGCATCGTTCCAGGTCTTCACGCCTGCGATTTCCACCTCGGTGGACACATGGGTGTTGGTCATCTGGATGCCGATGTAGCTTTCATAGCCGGTGGGCAGGTCGGTGATCGCCGCAGTGACAGGGCCGGTATAGCCGGGCACTGCATCCTCCTCGAAGGAGTAGACAATCTCGTTGCCGTTCTCGTACTTGGGCATGTCCTCAAAGGACCAGTACCAGTTGCGATCCGCGGTGGTAGTGCGGGTTTCGCCGGTGCGCACGCCGTTCTTCACCAGGTAGATGACCAGGCGCGCAGGGCGCAGGCCATCCTGATTGTCGTTGTCGTCCCAGATCTTGCGGCCCAGCAGATCCACGGTTTCGGTGATGTAGGCGTTGGTGATGTTATAGCCGTTGTAGGTGGTCGTGTACCCCGTGACGGCTTCCTCCTCCACGGTGTAGACGATCTCCTTGCCGTCCTTGTACTTGTCAAGATCCTTGAAGGTGTAGGACCAGATGCCCTGAGCGCCAGGCTCGACGGTCAGGCTGTCCTTCTTCACGCCGTCCGCCAGCAGGTTGACGGTGATGCTCGCGGGACGCTTGCCGTCCTGATTATTGTTGTCGTTCCAGGTCTTCACGCCTGATACTTCGGTCTTCTCGCTCTCACGGCCGTTGGTCACGTCGTAGCCCTCGACGGTGGTCTCATAGCCCGCCACCGCATCCTCGGTGATGGTATAGACGATCTCCTTGCCATCCTTGTACTTGTCAAGGCCAGCGAAGGAATACGTCCAGTTGCCATCAGCGTCGGGACGCACGGTAACGCTGTCCTTCTTCACGCCGTCCGCCAGCAGGTTGATGGTGATGCTCGCAGGACGCAGGCCATCCTGATTGTCGTCATCGTCCCAGGTCTTCACGCCGGCGACGGTGATCTTTTCAGGCTCATGGATATTGGTCAGGTTCATGCCGTTGGGCACGGCGGTATAACCCGTCACCTCGTCAGTCACGGTGTAGGTGATCTCATCGCCCCAGTAATACTTGGGCACATCCTCGAAGGACCACTTCCAGCCGTTGGCGGCAGTCACCGTCTGACGGGCAACCTCCACATGGTCGGCCAGCAGGATGACCTCGATGCTGCTGGGACGCTTGCCGTCCTGATTGCCATTGTCCTCCCAGGTCTTGGAGCCGGAGAGATCCACCGTTTCAGGAATGTGGGTATTGGTGATGTCGTAGCCGTCCACAGAGACGGCATATCCTTTGGGCGTATCCTTCTCGCGCACGGTGTAGGTGATGGCGTCGCCGTTGGAGTCCCGGCTGGGCAGGTTGGAGAAAGCATACTGCCAGCTGTCGTTAGCGTCGATCACGCGGGTCTGGGCTACGCTGCCGTTGGCCAACAGCTCGATGGTCACCTCGATGGGACGGATGCCGTCGCGGTTGTTGTCATCGTCCCAGATCTTTTCGCCGCTGATGTTCACGCCGGTATCGCCAAAGGTATTGTCGATGTTATAGGTGCCGCTGGGATAGGAAGCGACATAGCCATCCACCGGATCCTCGACCACGGTGTACTTGATCTCCACGCCCTTGTCATACTTGGGCAGATCCTTAAACGTCCAACGGTTGCTCCCGCCCCAAATGGAGGTGTTGATCGTCTGGCTGTCGATCTCCTTGCCGTTGGCCAGCAATCGCACG
Source organism: Clostridia bacterium (assembly GCA_017481825.1). Taxonomy (GTDB): domain Bacteria; phylum Bacillota; class Clostridia; order Christensenellales; family Aristaeellaceae; genus UBA11524. The sequence continues at coordinate 12,314 of JAFUOR010000107.1, read as the reverse complement.
GTGATGCTGCGCGGGCGGATCCACGCGCCCCAGTAGCCCTCATTCAGCCAGTTCTTGCGACCGGAGATATCGATGGTCTCATAGTCGTGATCGTTGATCAGGGTCTGGGTTTCGGGAATATAGGTCGATTCATAGCCCTCAGGTACATTGATCTCCTGCACCGAGTAGGTGATCACCTTGCCGTCCGCATCCGTCTCGGGCAGTTCAGGCCAGACATGGTACCAGTTGCCGTTGGCATTGGGCTTGATCGTCACCACACTGCCGTAGGGCTGACCATCGGCCAGCAGCTGCACCTCGATGGAATCGGGGCGGATGCCATCAGCGTCGTTGCCGTCGTTCCAGATCTTCTCCAGGCTGAACACCACGTCCCAGGAGGTATCCTGGCTGTTGTAGCGGTAGACGTGGCCCTCGGCAGCGGTAAACAGGTCGTCACAGATGATACAGCCGTTGTAGTTGCCGCTGTCCTGCCGCACGTCGGCATCAGGCGCGACAACATGGCCCACCCAGTTCATCGTGGGCAGCTTGACATAGCCCGCATTGGGGATGTTCCACACGATGGCGGTGCCCTTCTCGTCCTGCTCCACCACGCCCGGCTGCTGGTTGTTGAAATTGATCATGGGCATATAGGCGTCGCCGGAGACCGTCACGTTGATGGTGGTGTTGACCTCCTGAGACAGATCGCCCACGAAGTTGATCAGCGACACGCCGTCCAGGGATTCGATAATCACGTTATCGCCGATATTGACCGTAATGGTGCCACTGGCGTCGGGCGTGATCACCTTGCCGCGGCGCAGCATGGTGGCAGCATCAGCCTTGATCACCTCATACGCCTCGCCGAAGTTGAAGAAGTGATCGTTGACATAGGCGGCGCTCTTGCCATAGCCGACAGGCACGCCGTTGATATAGTACTGGCCGTCGCTCTGCGTCACAGTATTGGCCGAGCCCACATATACGGGCGGATTGGTCTTGTCGCGGCTGTTGTACACAGCATCGCCGGACACATAGCCCTTGATGAAGGTAGGCGGCAGCTTATCGCCGTCAGAGTAGCCCCACTTGGCAGAGAAGCCGCCCTGAACCAGCACTGCGCCCATGACGTGATTTTCAATCGTCGCGTTGCCAAAGGCCAGCATGTTATAGCCGTTCAGGAAGTCCACCAGATGATAACCCAGGTCATAATCCGTGTAGACATAATCCGCCTCGGTTCTTGCTGCCGCATCCGCCGCCAGGGAGGGCAGCGCCACACCGGAAAGCAGCATGACAAAGGACAGCAGCAGCGCCGTCATTGCCTTGAGCCAGTGAGTCTTCTTCGTGTACATCTGCATCATCCTTTTTACCCTTGGTTTCCATAAAATAGGCATAGTAAACCATCGATAGTATACCACACAAAATGCCAAAAGATCATTGTAATTCTTGCTTGCATTTATGCAATTATCGCTGTATAATGACAAAAAAGCAGATTTTTTACAAAAACGCTGCCCGCCCCATAAATCTCCAGCGATTTCCGTTTTTTTCTTCCCAAAGGAGGTTCCATCCATGTCCCACACACCCAAAGGCCCACGCTTCATCGGAGGCCCTCCGCTGAGCTACGAAATTGATTACAGAACCTATGACACCTTCGATGATTTCAGTCTGCACTTTCACGACTGTTATGAGATCTTCATCCATGTCTCCGGCGGACATCAGCTATACTTTAATCAGGAGGTGTACAACTTCCAGCCCCTGGGCGTGTATGTCTTTCCGCCCTATCACATCCATGGGCTGATCGGCCCGGAACCCCTGCAAGGTTACGAGCGGCTGTGCATCCGCCTCGCCGCCTCTGCGCTGGATCGGCTGGGCGGCTCCATCATGCCTCTGCACTCCATGGTGGACAAATTCGCCCAGGATCGCCGCAAGCTGCGCCTGACCCCGGAGCACTGGAAGACCATCCGTGAGCAGATCAACCACATCTCCCCGGATACCCCCAGCCAGCCCACGGCTGAAAAACTGATCAGCACAGGCGCGCTGAGCGTCATCATGGGAACCATCAGCCAGGCCAACCGTCAGGCCGTGGAGCCGCAGGTCAACAACCACGCCGACGACCCCCTGCCCCAGAAGATCTGCCATTACCTGGCAACCCACTTCACAGAGGAATTCTCCCTCGACGCGCTGTCAGCCCGCTTCAACGTCAGCAAACACCACCTGTCCCACCGCTTTGCCGATGCGCTGGGCGTGAGCGTCTACCAATACGTGCTCATGTGCCGCGTGGCATACGCCAAGAAGCTCATTCAGGAGGGCGAACCCTTCAGCGCGGCAGCCTATCGGTGTGGCTTCAACGATTACTCGAACTTTCTGCGGATCTTTTCCCGCCACACCGGCATGACGCCTTCCAAATGGAAGGAACTTTCCTCCGCCGGGTCGAATGTATCTTCTTAAATCAGTTCGTTCACAGGAGGTATCCCATGCAAATGCTTCCCTACGTTTCCCGCCCTGAGGATGCGGGCATTTCCTCCCGGGGAATCCTGAACTACCTGGACGCTGTGAAGGAAGCCGGGCTGGAGCACCATGCCGTCTGGGTGCTGCGCCACGGCCAGGTCGCCGCGAAGATCAATTTCGCGCCCTATGACGATCACACGCCCCACATGCTCTTCTCCCTGTCGAAATCCTTCTGCTCTGCCGCGGCAGGCTTTGCCGTGCAGGAGGGATTGCTCCAATGGGACACAAAGCTCATTGACGTGCTGCCGGAGAAATTCCCGGAGAATCCGTCGGAATGGCTGCGTGCCATCACCCTCCACGATCTGCTCATCATGGGCAGCGGCCTGAAGCCGGAATCCGATAACGTTGACGGCGAGGACTGGGCCAAGGCCGTTCTGGCCTGCGGCTGCGATCATCAGCCCGGCACGCATTTCCACTATAACAGCCATGGCACCTATCTGATCAGCTGCATGGTACAGAAGGTCACCGGCATGACCTGCCGGGACTACCTCGTTCCCCGGCTGTTTGAGCCCCTGGGCATGGGCATCCCCAAGTGGGACTGCTGCCCGGCGGGCGTGAATGTCGGCGGCTGGGGACTATGGCTCTCCTGCGAGCAGATCGCCCCCTTCGGCCAGTGCCTGCTGCAAAAGGGCATGTGGGACGGAAAGCAGGTGCTCCCCCGCGAATGGCTCGACCGTGCCACTATCTCCCAGATCGACAACACCAACGGCGAAGGCCCCTGGCCGGAGAACTCCTGGGGTGCAGGCTACGGCTATCAGTTCTGGCGCTGTCCGGGTGACCGCTACCGCGGCGACGGCATGTTTGCCCAGTTCTGCATCGTGGATGAAAAGCGAGACATGGTGGTCTGCTGCGTTTCCGGTGTGCCGGACATCGGCAAGGCGCTGGACTGCATCTACAACCACCTTTTCGCCGCCGCAGACATGGACGCCGCCAGCAAGGCCGAACAGGCCGCGCTGCAGGCGCGTCTGGAAGCCCTCGCCTACCCATGGCCAACCCATGACGGCACAGTGCCCATCCCGAGTGTTTACAGGCATGAGGGCGTCACCCTGACCGTCGAGGCCGAAGACGTTACCCTTGACCTGACGGATGAGCAATTCACCTTCCCCATGGGAAAGGTCAGGCACAGCGAATCCATCCAGTCCTCCTGCGGCATGCAGGACGGCACGCTGCGCCTGCTGGTGCGCTATCTGCAGGGGCCTTTCACCATTGATGCGGCGTGCACCTTCACCGCCGACGCTGCCGAGCTCACCCTGCGCGGCATCGGACAGGAGGAACACACCCTGACGCTGCGCCGCGAATAACAAAACGAGCTGCACCTCATCTCCCCAGGTGCAGCTTTTGCATGCTCATTTCTTATTTTTATCGTAGCGCAGCCGATAATCGCAGCAGGGCGCGCCCTCGGCCACGGAGGTCGTGCGGGTGTATTGAATATGCCGGAACCCGGTCATGTACGCCTTGTCCATCGCGCAGACCACCTGCGCCACCTCGGGCAGCCCCAGCGCTGATGCGTCATCGCACAGGGGACAGGCCAGGATATCGACGCCCACCAACTCCAGCGTTTCGCTGACGATGCAGCGGGAATAGCCCTTCTCCGGCTGCTCATTTTGCGCATGAGGGCAGGCATGTTGTGCCACAGCAGCTCCGGCGCCCCCGGAATGGAGGTCACGCTGTGGATGACCCTGGCAATCTTCTCACCCATGCGCTGCCCGTAGGCCGTCAGCAGCGGCAGCGCATGCGCCGGGTCATGGGGCTTCATGGCCATGTACAGCGCCGCTGCGGGGAGGATCATCATTTTGCCGTCCTGGCTGATCATCGGATGCGCCTTTTTCAGCGCAGCATAGTGCTCATTGGCCTTCTCCCAAAGAAGCGCAGCCCGGGAGCCGTACTGTTCCTCCAACACCTTGCGGAATCCCCTGAAAACAAACGAATAGCCCAGGTGGTTCTTTGCCATGATCATCTCTCCTTCGCCGCAGCGCTTCGCCCCATTATAGCACATGCAGGCCCATTGCGCAAAGGCGGCAAAGCATGTATAATCATAGAAGCACCATCAAAGGAGAATCGTTATGCGTCACATTCTCAATATCAACGACCGCTGGCGCTTCCGCAAGGACTGCGCCGCAGCACCTGCTGCCCTGCCCGCTGACTGGGAAACCGTCACCCTGCCCCACACCTGGAATGCCACCGATGGTCAGGACGGCGGCAATGACTACTTCCGAGGGAGCTGCTGCTATGCCAGGCAGTTCAACCGTGCCGATCTGCCTGGCAGCACAAAGCACTACCTCGAAATCCGCGGCGCGAACTCCTCCGCCGACGTGTACCTGAACGGGCAGCATCTCGCCCACCATGACGGCGGCTATTCCACCTGGCGCGTGGAGCTCACGGCGGCGCTGCGGGAGGAAAACTGCCTCGCCATCATCGTGGATAACGCGCCCAATGACCACGTCTACCCCCAAACGGCGGACTTCACCTTCTACGGCGGATTGTACCGCGACGTGAGCCTCATTGCCGTGGATGAAGCGCACTTCGCGCTGGACGACCACGGCACACCCGGCATCCATGTGACCCCGGAGGTCAAGGGCGCGGATGCTGCCGTCACCGTCCGAACGGCGCCGACGGGCATGCAGCCCGGGGACATGATCCGCATCCGCCTCCTGAACGCCGAAGGGCAGAGCGTGGCGGAAGCATCCTCCACCGCCTGCGAAACCACGCTGGTCATCAGGGATGTGCACCTCTGGGACGGTGTGAAGGACCCCTATCTGTACACGGCGGAGGCGACCCTGCTGCGCGGGGGCGAGGCCATTGATGCGGTTTCCGCCCGGTTTGGCTGCCGCAGCTTCCGCATCGACCCGGAAAAGGGCTTCTTCCTCAACGGGCGCGCCTATCCTCTGCGAGGTGTGTCGCGCCATCAGGATCGCCTGGGCATCGGCAACGCGCTGCTGCCGGAGCATCACCGGGAGGATATCGACCTCATCTGCGAGATGGGCGCAAACACCATCCGCCTGGCGCACTACCAGCATGATCAGTATTTCTACGACCTGTGCGACGAGCGCGGCATGGTGGTCTGGGCGGAGATTCCCTACATCTCCCGCCATATGGCCACGGGACGCCAGAATACCCTCCAGCAGATGCACGAGCTGATCACGCAGTGCTACAATCACCCCTCCATCGTCGTGTGGGGACTGTCCAACGAGATCACCATGGACGGCGCGAAGGATCCCGACCTGATCGAAAACCACCGCCTGCTCAACGACCTCTGCCACAAAATGGACAAAACCCGTCTCACCACCATGGCCTGCATCACCATGTGCAGCATGGACGAGGCCTACGTGCGCATCCCCGATGTGGTGAGCTACAATCACTACTTCGGCTGGTACGGCGGCGACACGGCGGATAACGGCCCCTGGTTCGACCGCTTCCACAAGAAGTACCCGGACACGCCCATCGGCTGCTCCGAATATGGCTGCGAGGCCCTCAACTGGCACAACTCCACTCCCCGACAGGGGGATTACTCCGAGGAGTACCAGGCCCACTACCACGAGGAACTCATCAGGCAGTTCTTCTCCCGGCCCTACCTCTGGGCCACCCATGTGTGGAACATGTTTGACTTCGGCGCGGACGCCCGTGCCGAGGGCGGCGAGAACGGACAGAATCACAAGGGGCTGATCACCTTTGACCGGAAATACAAAAAGGACGCCTTCTACGCCTATAAGGCCTGGCTGAGCGCTGATCCCTTCGTGCACATCTGCGGCAAGCGCTACATTGACCGCATGGAGGATGTGACGAAGGTCACCGTGTACTCCAACCAACCCGAAGTGGAGCTGCTGGTGAATGGCAAAAGCCTTGGCCGGAAAACGGCGGAAGATCATTTTTTCCGCTTTGATGTGCCCAACAGAGGTGAATCAACCCTCGTAGCCGTAGCAGGCGATTACCGCGACGAAAGCACGCTGCGCAAGGTCGCTGAGATGAACCCGGACTATGTGCTGCGGGAGCAGGGTGCGGTACTCAACTGGTTCGATATCACCGAAGAAAAGGGTTTCTGCTCCCTGAACAGCACCCTGGGCGACGTGATGGGCACCCTTCGGGGCAAGGCCTGGCTGGCCCGATTCCTGCTGGGTATGATGAAAAAGCAGTCTGGCAGCCCGAAGAAGGGCGGGGCCAAGAAGGGGCTCGACCTTGCCATGCTGCCTGATCTGATCAAGATGGCCCGGGGCTTCACCGTGCTGCGCATCACCAGCATGCTGCCGATGGTGGGCATCAGCTTTACCAAGGAGGAGCTGCTGGCGATGAACGGCGGCCTCAACAAAATCCGGATAAAGTGAACATGAAAGACCGCCGCGAACTCTGTATGAGCTTCGCGGCGGTCTTTTGCTGGACTATTCTTTTTCCTTTGGCGCAATCTCATTCCAGAGCGTGAAGCCCAGAATCAGCGCGCCGCCCAGAATCTGCCACACCGTCATGCGCTCATGGAGCAGCAGCACGGACACCAACACCGCCACCAGCGGATCGATGTAACTGAGGATGGCGGCCTTCTGCCCGGGCAGCTCCTTGAGGGAGGAGAAATACATGCAATACGTTACGCCCGTATGCACCAGACCGACAATCAGCAGGCACAGCCAGCCCGTGCCGTCCATCGCACCGAGGGTAACGCCGCTGGTCAGGGCCACATAGGGGATCAGCGTGACGATCGCCGCCACGAACTGCAGCAGCGTCCGGTGGATGCCCTCCACACCCCGGATGTACTTGTTGAGCAGGATCACCGCAGCGTAGAACACCGCAGCGCCCAGCCCAAAGAGGATGCCGATCATATCCGTGCCGCTCTTGCCCACCTCGCCAATGCCCGTGATCATCACCAGGCCGATGGTGGACATGACAAAGCAGATGATCTGCTTTCCCGTCAGCCGCTCGCGGAACAGGAAGGGGCAGACCGCCGTCACGATCACCGGGGCGAAATAGTAGCTCAGCGTCGCCACGGACACGGTGGTATACTTGTATGCCTCAAAGAGCAGTATCCAGTTCACACCCATCGCCGCGCCGGAAAGCAGCAGCAGGGGCAGCATTTTACCAATGCTTCTCAGCGGGAGTTTCTGCTTTGTCACCAGCAGATACCCGCCCACCATCACCGCCGCCATGACCGCCCGGTACAGCGCCAGCTCGCCGGAGGTGACTGGTATGTTTCGCACAAACAGACCAATCGTACCAAAAATGGTCATGGAGGCAATGAGCATCATGCGTGCGCGTTTCATAAGAGCAGTTCCTTTCAGATGATCCTTGATCCTTTCAGCAAGGGGCGCACAGGCACTTACTGATCCGTGTAGATGACCGTCACGTTTCCGCTGCCTTCAAAAGCGTCCTCTGCAACCTGCGTCGTGCTCGGCAGATAGATCACCTGCAGACTGCTGCAATTTGCAAAGGCTCTGGATTGAATCTGCTGGCAGCCATCAGGAATAACCACCTTCTCAACATCCGTACCCATGAAAGCTTCCTTCTCAATCACCGTCAGCCCTGCAGGAAGGTTCACCGTTGCCAGGTTGTCAAACGTCTGCTCCGCCGTATGGATGGCCGCAGCCAGCAGCGGATCATTGGCGCTGTCGATGCCGACCTGCTCCCACTGCGCTGCTGTTCCGTCAAAATACACATCTGCAAGTCCTGAGCAATCTGCAAAGGAGCCGTAGCCTATTCCTGTAATGCCGCTGTCAACATTTACCGTTGTGATGCTGCCGGCAAAGGGCGCCCACGGCGCATCCAGGCGGCCATTGCCGAAAACGCTCTTAAAATTCCACAGAGCACCGCTGCCTGTGATATTCAAGACACCGTCTGCATAGCTCCATTCTGCCGCCACGCCGCATGCGCCGCTTGTCGGATCAGCATTGGAGGGATATCGGGTCATGACATAATCAGAGCTTTCCACCTTGCTCTTATTCAGCGTACGTCCCCAGTGAATGGAGCTATTGTAATTTCCTTCGGCAATAACCACGTAGCTGCTGTGTTTCTCCATGATCACAACGCTATGGGTGTCATCATTGATCCTCAGGATATCGCCCACACGCAGCGAGTCGTAGTCAATTTCCTCAGAAACCTTGGCCCGGTAGCCATCAAAGGCTTCATCGCTGAGCCGGAACGCAAAGCCTGCGCAGCCATAGCCACCTGAAAAATATCCGCCTGACCAGCCGTAATAATTTGCATTCGTCCACGAACGGCCTTCGTAGAATTCGCCCCGGAGCGCTATCATCCGTTGGTATGCTTCCGCTTCCGTAGGCGCCGCGCAGGCGGCAACAGGGATGCAAAGCAGCAGCACTACGGCAATCAGAATTCGACACATCCTTGTCATAACGATCCCCCACTTTCTGGATTTCACCATTTCTAATTCAGTGCTGACAAGGCTTACTCCTGCCGCACGATCGAAGAAACAACAAAAAACCAGTCATTTCTGACTGGTTAAGGAGTCATTTACCTGAGCACCACGCTGGTTTGCCCCTCCAGGGTGAGCGCTGTACCCTCCAGCGTGCAGGTACCCACGCCCACACAGGCCGCAACAGTGGTGAAGGCGATATCCGTCGCGTCCTTCAAATCCACCGTGATGGTACGGCCTGTGGTGTTGTGCAGCACGGCAACGGTACTGCCGTTCCAGGCAGCAGTAAAGCCGCCCACCTTCGTATCGGCAAAGGACAGCGCCGTGTAGTCGCCGCGGGCAATTTCAGGATTCGCCTTGCGGATCATGATCAGCTGCTTGTAGTGATTGTACATGCTGTCGGCCATGGGGAACAGATCCTTCACGGAATAGGGCGTCTGCTTGTTGGCCGCATAGGTGGCTCCCTCGGGATTGGCAACGGTATCCCCATCGCCCCAGAGCATCGCCAGGCGGCGGTTCGCATCGGTGTTGGAGCCGCCGCGGGATCCGCGCAGCCCAATTTCCTCGCCATAGTAGATGAAGGGAGAACCAGGAGAGAGCAGGTACAGGCTCGCCGCCATCTTGCCGTTGCCGCTTGCCATCGTCAGATAGCCGGCGCTTCGGTCCATATCGTGGTTGGAGATGAACAGCGTGCTCAGAGCATGACTGCCCAGGCTGTCCAGATGCTCCAGGTGCTGGTCAATGTAAGCCGTAAAGCGGTTCACGTCGCCAGCCTTGGCGGTTTCCGCAATCAGGCCGCTGGTCTGGCTGGTGGTGAAGTTGAAGCAGCTGGTCACGGTCAGGTACTGATCGATCACACCATCTCCGTCCCAGACCTCTGCCACGGTGTACACATCACTCCTGACCTTGCGCAGCTCGCCGATGTACCAGCTCCAGAAATCCACGCAGGCGGCATTGTCGCCGTAGTAGATGTACTTGGCTGCGTCAAAGCGGAAGCCATCCACACCCAGATCGAGGTAGTACAGCGCCACGTCCAGCATCGTCTGGCGGACGAGGACATTGTCAAAGTCAGGTTCGGGCATGCTGTCGGAGAAATTGGCCTCGTAGAGCAGATCCGTCCCGGCGGCGCGGGCGAAGTGGCGGCCCTTGGGCGTGGCCTCATCCGCGGTCTGCCAGGAATAGAAATCGTAATAGGTGTTGCCCGGATTGTTCAGCCGGTGGGAGTTCAGAAAGTTCCTGAACCAGCGGTTTTCGGTGCTGGTGTGGTTGATGGGCAGGTCGAGAATCAGCTTCACGTCCCGCTCATGGCACAGGGCGATGAGCTCCTTGAGGTCGTCCATCGTGCCGAAATCCGGATCGATGGTGTAGAAATCCGCCACATCGTATTTATGATAGGAAGGAGAGAGAAAAACAGGCGTCAGCCAGATACCCTCCACACCCAGGCTCAGGCCGGAATCCGGATCGCCGTCGTTGAGGTAGTCCATCCGGTTGATGATGCCCCGCAAATCGCCGATACCATCCCCGTTGGAATCGGAAAAGGAGCCGACGAAAATCTCGTAGAAGACGCGGTTGTTGTCATCAATGCTGCCCTCGCCATAGAAGGTCACATCGTTGACAATCGCCTCGCCGTTTTCGGCCAGGGGATACTGCTTGAAATAGAATTCATCCTCCGCCAGCGCGCAGGAAAACGCCGTCATCAGAACCATGAGCATGCAGATCAAACGTTTCATTTATGGGAGGCCTTCTTTCGTCCATATTCCGCTTCAACCATACTATCGCACGAATCCATCAGCTTGTCAATACCATAAAAGTGTGCTATAATGTGCAAAAAAGTGAAAGGAATATTTCCATGAAACAGCTGTATTCTCCCCAGGATGCCCAGCGCTGGAAGCTGCGCGCCAGGCGCAGTCTGGCAGTTGCCGGCCTGACCCTGGGGATTGCGCTGGTCATCTGCATCATCCTTTGCTGTATGGTGGACACAGGCAATTCGGACACGCTGCTGGCGGCGGTCATTGCGCTGTCCACCCTGGCGGGATGGACGGCGATCCTGACGCTGTGGTTTATTTACGCTCCTGCCCGGGCCGAAGCCGAGCACGTTGCAGGCATTGTGCAGGGCGAGCCCGAGGAGGCTCAGGGCGTGCTGACCATTGGCGCGCAGCGCTTCCGCATTCCTCACAGCGTTACATTTTATAAGGCGGCCCTGACGGACGGCACGGAGCAGCGCACCTTCAACCTGAATGTGCGCCTGGCCGAGGAGCTGCCGCCCAGCGGCACGCCCGTACGCATCCTGACGGTGCGGAAGTTTATCACAGCCTATGAGGTGCAGGATGAAGAAAACGATTAAGGCACTGTTTGATCTGCTTCCGGCGATGCTCATGTGGCTGATGCTGAGCGTGTTCATCTGGGGATGGATTTTCACCTTTCTGACGGATGCCGCGCCGGAAAACAAGATCGTTCTCTACATTGACGCCCCCGTCTCCGCTACCAAGGAGCTGGCCCTGGCGCTGGAAGAAACCGGGGCAGAAGCCATTAAGCTGGTCAAGGTACACCCCTTCACCCACGCCATGATGGACAGCGCGCCGCTGGAGCAGTCCGACCTGTACATCGTCAGCGCTTCTGCCGTGGGAACCTACGCCGACTGGTTCGTGCCCCTGCCCGAGGCGCTGCTGGATGCAGGCGAGGTTTTCACCCTTGAGGGTACCCCCATGGGGCTGCGCATCTATGATCACGCCTCCGGCACAGGAGCCGCCAGCCAACATGTCGCCTACACCGCCGAGGGCAAGGCGGAGGATTACTATCTGTTCTTCGGCAGGCAATCCCTGCATGTGGATACCAATGAGGGCGCGGCGGATAATCTGGCCATCGACTATGCCCGTACGCTGCTGACCCTTCCCTGATCAATACAAAGGAGGATGCCCATGTACCTGAAATCCATCGCTCTGCTGCTTTCCCTTCTGATGCTCTTCGCGCTGCCCTGCGCCGCCGCGGAGGAGTCCGAAAGCAGCCTCTACGTCAAGAAGGTTGAAAATCTGCCGGAGGACTTCATCTTCGGCATGGACGCCTCCTGCGTCATCGCGCTGGAGGACAGCGGCGTGAAGTATTACAACTTTGACGGCCAGGAAGAGGACGTGTTCAAGATTCTGGCGGACAACGGCGTGAACTACATCCGCGTCCGCATCTGGAACGATCCCTACGACGCCAGCGGCAACGGCTATGGCGGCGGCAACAACGACATTGCCAAGGCCATCCAGATCGGCCAGCGCGCCACCAGGTACGGCATGAAGCTGCTGGTGAACTTCCACTACTCCGACTTCTGGGCCGATCCCTCCAAGCAGATGGTACCCAAGGCCTGGGTGGGCATGGAGATCGAAGAGAAGACCGAGGCCGTGTACCAGTACACCCTTGACTGCCTCCAGCAGCTGCGCGATGCGGGCGTGGACGTGGGCATGGTGCAGGTGGGCAACGAGACCAACAACCTCATGTGCGGCGAGCG
>JAFUOR010000106.1 GCA_017481825.1 Clostridia bacterium | reverse complement strand
GTGGAGGCCTTCGAGCGCGGGGAGACGGTTACCTTTGAAATTGAAGGCAACGAAGTGACCCTGGGCAAGGACGATGTGCTGACCGCGCCCATGCAGAAGACCGGTTTCGTGGCGCAGGAGGATCGCGGCGTGATGGTGGTGCTGGACACCAACCTGACCGAGGCGCTGATCCAGGAGGGCTACGTCCGCGAGGTCATCAGCAAGATCCAGACCATGCGTAAGGACGCCGGCTTTGAGGTCACCGACCGCATCGACGTGCGCTACACCTGCAAGGAAAAGCTGGCTGCCGCCATCGCTTCCGGCCTGGATATGATCAAGAACGGCACCCTGGCCCTGACCGTCGAAATGGGCGAGGCTGACGACACTTATACTGCGCAGGAGTGGAAGATCAACGACCAGAAGGCCGTGATCGCCGTGCGCGTGAGCAAGTAAGAAATCCATATGCCGGGGGAGGCTCCAAAGCGGGTCTCCTCCCGGTTTGCGTTTATCCAATTGGAGGAAGCCTATGAAAATCGCACTCATTGGTCAGGATATTCCGACGCTCCTGCCCACGCTCCTGACGGATTTGCTCTTTGTGGGCAAGCAGTCCGCTGACATCGCGTTGGAGGAGAAGAACTCTGCCATGCAGGATGTTTTGCAGCGCTATGGCGATGCGATCATCCGTCACAGCGGCATTGCGGCGACGCTGAATGTTGTCAGCCGCCGTTCGGAGGTGCTTTCCGGCGCGGACTGTGTCATCTATGCGGGCGACTGCATGGCTGCCAGCCGCTTCAAAATGGATCGCGAGGCTCTTTCCGGTGTGGAGGAGGATGATCCAGGCCTGACTGAGCAGGCGCGCGTCAACGGCGGCATCGGCGGACTTCTGCACACGCTGCGCCAGGGCGAGATGGTGCTTGACCTGTGCGAAAGCATGCGGGACAACTGCCCCTGCGCGCTGGTCATCAACCTTGGCCAGCCCGTGGCGCGTACCACGCTGATGTTCAGGAATGCAGGCTTCCGCTGCTATGGCCTTGGCCGCACGCCCCTGCGCGGTGCAAACGGCCTTGACAGCCTGACCAAGAAGCTGAACTGCAAGCCCGATGACGTGAAGGCTGCCATTGCAGGCTTGCCGGGATTCTCCTTCCTGCTGAGCCTGAGTGATGCGAAGACCGGCGATGATCTGCTGCCCATCTTGACCGACATGGCCGAGGAGGAGCAGCTGGGTCGGCTGACCCGGCGCTGGCTGGACTGGTACGGCGCCATTGCCATTGGCGATGTGACCGACCATGCTGAGTGGCTTCCTGCGCAGGATGACTTCATTCCCGATGATGACCCGGAATTTGGCGAATCCGTTGAACGGCGCAAGGAGCGTATCCTCTACATGAACACCGTGGGGGATAAGGGTGCGGAGGATACCGAGGGCAAGATGGCGCAGCTTCTGCTGCTGTCCAAGGCCGTGCCGATCCGCCCCATGCAGCTGGCTTTGGCGCTTTTGCGCGGCGATGATGCGGATATTCCTGCCGTCACCCGCCAGAATAACGGGGAGTTGCCACAGCTTGCGAAATCTGCTATGATAGAGACGGAACTGAGTCTCCGGGGAGGCAAGATCATCCCCCACGGGATGATGCTCCCCGCGCCGCTGGCCGAGATCTGCGGCGAGATCGACGAAACGAACCAGCTGGCAGCCCAGGCCGCTGCGGGCGACTGGAGCGCGCTGCGTGAGTGCATTGAGATCGACCCGGCCCTGGCAGGCCTTGACCGGCTGTACGTGCAGGATGTCGTCGAGAAGATGATCGAAATGCACAGCGACGTCATCAGCCGCCTGAACGGCGACGAATAACCTCCAACAATCACGCGCATATTCCCCAACCGAAGGAGCGCAACTCAATCGCGAAAAGGGGGGCTCAGGGATGAAGTTCCCCTGAGCAGGGTGGAGGGACTACGTTCCTCCCAGGGCAACGCCCTGCCGGAGTCCAGAGGCAGCGCCTCTGGCGCCCCTACACACAAAGGAGCAGCATCATGTTTTTAGCAACCACCTGGGAAGACTACGAAGTCCTTGACACCGGCGATGGCGAGAAGCTGGAGCGTTGGGGTGACGTCATTCTGCGCCGTCCCGATCCGCAGACGATCTGGCCCAAGGCTGATCCGCAGCTGTGGAAGAAGGCGCAGGCGCATTATCACCGCTCGGAACGCGGCGGCGGAGAATGGGAATTCCTCACGCGTCTGCCGGAAAAGTGGACGATCCGCCATGGAAATTTGAAGTTTTACGTGCGTCCCACGGGCTTCAAGCACACGGGCCTGTTCCCGGAGCAGGCGGCAAATTGGGTATGGATGAGTGACCTCATCCGCGCCTCGGGCCGCAAGGATGTGAAGGTGCTCAACCTGTTTGGCTACACCGGCGGCGCGACGCTGGCCTGTGCGGCTGCAGGCGCGCACGTCACCCATGTGGACGCGGCCAAGGGCATGGTGCAGTGGGCGAAGGAAAACCGTGAGCTGAGCGGACTGCCGGAAACGAGCTTCCGATTTATCGTCGAGGATGCGCTGCGCTTTGTGCAGCGTGAGATCCGCCGGGGCAACAAGTACGACGGCATCCTGATGGATCCCCCCAGCTATGGCCGCGGTCCCTCGGGCGAGGTGTGGAAGCTGGAAAACGAGCTCTTCGGCCTGGTGGACACCTGCGCGCAGGTGCTCAGCGACGAGCCGCTGTTCTACCTCATCAACAGCTACACCACGGGCTTCCAGGCCAGCGTCCTGAGCAATATGCTGGGCAAGTGCGTGCAGTCCCGCTTTGGTGGTCAGATCGATTCCCAGGAGCTGTGCCTGCCGGTATCCTCCGGCGGAGTGCTGCCCTGCGGCGCCAGCGGAAGGTGGTTCCATGCCTAATATTCTGTATGAGGACAACCACGTCCTCGTGGCGGTCAAGCCGCCGAACATGCTCTCCCAGGCCGACAGAACCGGCGATGCGGATATCCTGAGCGAACTCAAGGAATACATCCGCGTGCGCTACCACAAGCCTGGCAATGTGTATCTGGGTCTGGTGCACCGCCTCGACCGTCCGGTGGGCGGGCTGATGGTGTTTGCCAAAACCAGCAAGGCTGCCGCGCGCCTCTCCGCCCAGATGAAGGAGCATGCCATGGGCCGCGAGTATCTGTGCGTAGTCGAGGGCAATGTGCGCGACAAGTTCACGCTCATCAACTACCTCATCAAGAACGAGCGCATGAACCGTGTGGTGGTGTGCGATGCGGATGAAAAGGGCGCGCAGGAGGCGATCCTGCATGGACGCTGCCTCGCTCGAAAGGGACGCACCGCCCTGTGCGCCATCCGCCTGGAGACAGGGCGCAATCATCAAATCCGCGTGCAGATGAGCGATATGGGCGCGCCGTTGTGGGGCGATAACCGCTATGGCAACGGCATCCCCGGTCAGCAGATCGCCCTGTGGGGATATCAGCTGACCTTCGAGCATCCCACGACCCATAACATCATGACCTTCCAGAATCTGCCCTGCGGCTCGGTGTGGAATTCCTATGCGGACGAGCTGACTGAAATGGCCATCCGCTTTGCCAATTCTGCGGCGGCGATATTGCAGGAGCAGTCCAAGCCTCAGACTGATCTTGAGGCGCAAAACCCCGACGGAGGAGAAAATCAGTGAGCAAGCCCTTTTCCTATGAGCTGCTGCATGTGTGCAAGCAGTCCGGCGCGCGTCTGGGCGTGCTGCACACCCCTCATGGCGATATCCAGACGCCCATTTACATGCCCGTTGGTACGGCTGCCTGCGTCAAGGCCATGACCTCCCGCGAGATGGAGGAGATCGGCACGCAGATTCTGCTGTCCAACACCTACCACCTGCACCTGCGCCCCGGCGAGGATCTGGTGAAGGAGGCCGGCGGACTGCACAAGTTCATGAACTGGTCTAAGCCGATCCTGACGGACTCGGGCGGATTCCAGGTGTTTTCGCTCGCGGGCATCCGCACCATCAAGGAGGAAGGCGTGACCTTCCAGAGCCACCTGGACGGCAGTCGTCACTTCATCGGGCCGGAGGAATCCATGGATATCCAGCAGGCCCTTGGCGCGGATATCGCAATGGCTTTCGACGTTTGTTCACCCTATCCTTGCGATTACGATACGGCGAAGATCAACATGGAACGTACCCACCGCTGGGCGGAGCGCTGCAAGAAGCACCATACCCGCGAGGATCAGGCGCTGTTTGGCATCGTGCAGGGTGCATTTTATGAGGATCTGCGCATTGAGAGTGCCAAGACGCTGGCGGACATGGACTTCATCGGCTACGGCATTGGCGGACTTTCTGTGGGCGAGCCCAAGCCGATCATGTACGATATGCTGGACAAGATCGCACCCTTCATGCCGGTCAACAAGCCCCGTTACCTGATGGGCGTGGGCAGCGCGGACTGCCTGGTGGAGGGCGTGCTGCGCGGTGTGGATATGTTCGACTGCGTGCTGGCAACCCGTGTTGCCCGCAACGGTACCGCCATGACCAGCAAGGGCCGTGTAGTCATCAAGAATGCCAAGTATGCCCGCGACTGGGGCCGACTGGACGAGGAGTGCGACTGCTACACCTGCCAGAACTATTCCCGCGCTTACATCCGCCACCTGCTGCGATCGGGTGAGATCACCGGCGGACGGCTGGTGTCCATCCACAACCTGCGCTTCCTGCTGCACCTGATGGAGCAGATCCGCGAGGCGATCCGGAACGACTGCTTCCTGGATTTCAGGAAAGAGTTTTACAGCAAGTACGATATGTCCAGAAATTTCTAAGCATAGCAACGCCCGGAGCAGTTTTGAGGCTGCTCCGGGCGGTTTTTGTTTGATTACTTCTTCACTGCCTCCAGCGCCTGGGCGATATCGGCAATCAGATCCTCCTTGCCCTCCAGACCGCAGGAGATGCGCACCAGACCAGCGGGTACGCCGGCGGCAGCCAGCTGCTCTTCGGTCATCTGGCGGTGGGTCGAGGTGGCAGGATTCAGGCAGCAGGTGCGGGCGTCGGCCACGTGGGTTTCGATGGCGGCAAGCTTGAGCTCCTTCAGGAAGGCCTCCGCTGCCGCGCGTCCGCCCTTGAGCTCGAAGGACACCACGCCGCAGCCGCCCTTGGGCATGTACTTCATCGCTGCGTCGTAATACTTGTTGCCCGCAAGATGGGGGTAGCTCACGGACTTGACCGCCGGATGCTGATTCAGGAACTCCGCCACAGCCAGGCCGTTCTCACAGTGGCGCGGCATGCGCACATGGAGGCTCTCCAGGCCGAGGTTCAGGTAGAAGGCGTGCTGGGGCGCCTGAATGCAGCCCAGATCGCGCATGAGCTGGCTGGTGCACTTGGTGATGAACGCACCCTCCTTGCCGAACTTCTCAGCGTAGGTGATGCCGTGGTAGGAATCATCCGGCGTGCACAGCCCCGGATACTTGTCGGCATGAGCCATCCAGTCAAACTTGCCGGAATCGATGATTGCGCCGCCCACCGCTGCGCCATGGCCGTCCATGTACTTGGTAGTGGAGTGGGTCACGATATCCGCGCCCCATTCGATGGGACGGCAATTGACTGGGGTGGGGAAGGTATTGTCCACAATCAGCGGCACGCCATGACGGTGCGCGGCGGCGGCGAACTTTTCGATATCCAGCACTGTCAGGGCGGGGTTGGCGATGGTTTCGCCGAACATGGCGCGGGTGTTGGGCAGGAATGCTGCGTCGAGCTCCTCGTCCGTTGCGTCAGGAGACACGAAGGTGGAGGTGATGCCCATTTTCGCCAGTGTCACGCTGATCAGGTTGAAGGTACCGCCGTAAATGGAGGAGGATGCAACGATGTGGTCGCCAGCGTTGCAGATGTTGAACAGCGCGAAGAAGTTTGCCGCCTGACCGGAGGAGGTCAGCATCGCTGCCGTGCCGCCTTCCAGAGCAGCCAGCTTGGCAGCGACGTAGTCGTTAGTGGGATTCTGCAAGCGGGTGTAGAAATAGCCGCTGGCCTCCAGATCAAAGAGCTTGCCCATGTCCTCGGAGGTGGCATACTTGAAGGTGGTGGACTGGATGATCGGAATCTGCCGGGGTTCGCCGTTGCCGGGGGTATAGCCAGCCTGAACGCATTTGGTGTCGATGGTATGAGACATGGGAAAACATCCTTTCAATCAAATTCGCAATGGGACGGGAATCAGGTGGCGGATTTTATGCCCAGCGGGGAAGGCTTGTCGCTGGGACAGGTCAGGAATTCGGGAGCGTCAGGGAGGGACAGGATGCGCTCCTTGAGAAAGGTGGGGAAGAAGTCCAGCCTGGCCAGCTCCTCAAAGCGTACCCAGCGGAAGTGGTGCACCTCGCTCCCTTCCACTCGGGTGAAACGCTCGCCGCGGGACACAAGCTCCGGGGGTGCGTCCATCAGGTGATACACGCCCAGCTCGTGATAATTCGTTCCCATCAGGGTGAAGAAGCTCTCTGCGACAAACACCAGCCGATGGGGAGGCAGATCGATGCCCAGCTCCTCACGCACCTCGCGGCGCAGGGCTTCCTCGACGGCCTCGCCCACATGCACGCGCCCGCCGGGGAGGTAATCGTGGGGTATGCCTTCATCCTGCAGGACGAGCAGCCGGTTTTCATGCACAATGATCGCTGCCGCGCGGTAGTTGAACGTACCGTCTGGCGTGCGGTAGGTGATATCCATGACATGGCCCTCTCTTTCCCGAAGAGTATAGCATGAGGGACAGGGGGTGTCAATTCGACGAACATGAGAAGAACAAAGGGGTCACTTCACCTTTGCCCATGCCATCGGTTCATTGCTGTCCATGCCGAAGTGCCAGGTGTGCGGCTTGGTCAGCGCCAGCTCCACATGGCACAGGGCGATGCCTGCATCCAGCTGGGAGCGGTCGCTGGCGTCCACCACAAAGGCGCCTTCTTCGCCCACATAGAGGGTCCAGGGCTGCATGTTCATGGCGGAGGGCGCGGCTTGCACCAGCTCGGCAGCGAGGGTCAGCTGCTCGGGCCAGAGGCGGATATCGCCCCGGCAGATGCGATCAAGAGGCTTGCGGCGGCGGTTCGCGGGCGCCGTCAGAGGTACCGCAGGAACGCCCACAGCGATGACGCACAGAACGACTTCGTCCGTCCTCAGAGGAATGTTCAGAAGCTTCTTGCGATAGGTGCCGGATACCCAGCAGGTGCCAAGGCCCCGCGATGTGGCCTCCAGCACGAATGCCTCGCTAAGGATACCCGCATGCAGGCGGGCAAGAGGCTCTTTGGCGGAGGCGATGATCGCCACGGCAGCCGTGCAGCCCGTGATGCGTCCCATGCCCAGCAGCGTTCCGGTGAAAAAGGCTTCATCCACCTTCGTCAGCACCAGTCGTACCCCCGGCAGACCATAGCGGCCCGTGATGTAGGACAGGGCTGCTACATCTTCCGTGGAGGGCGCGCCGTGATAAGCGCGGCAGGAGCTGCGCAGTCGGGCGGCGGCAGTAAGGCGTTCCTTTTGCGCAGGGGTGAAAAGCGTCGATAGCGTTGCCTGCATGTTCAATCCTCCAAGGTGGTCGCTGATGCATCTGACGAAAAATTCATTCGCCATCTCACCAGCTCATTCAATCATCGCTTACCAAGGGGGTCGCGGTCAGCTGGGAGAAGACCTTACCCACGCTGTCGTGAATGACGAGGTCTGCGGTGCTGTCATAGGGCGTCTCGTCGCGGTTGATGAGGACGAGGTGCTTGCCGCGGAAGTACCGCAGCAGCCCCGCTGCCGGGTAGACCGTCAGGCTTGTTCCGGCAACGATCATCAGCTCTGCCTGGCGGATGTGATGCACGGCGGAGGAGAGAACATCATCATCAAGCCCTTCCTCATAGAGCACGACCTCAGGTTTGATAACCCCGCCGCAATCGCAGGCGGGAATGCCCGTGCTGTCACGGATGTACTCCGGCCCGTAGAACCTTGCGCATTTCAGGCAGCGGTTGCGGTGGATGCTGCCATGCAGCTCCAGCACGCAGCGGCTTCCGGCCTTTTGATGGAGGCCGTCGATGTTCTGCGTCACCACGGCGGTCAGACGACCTGCCTTCTCCAGCTCCGCAAGGAACAGGTGCGCGGCGTTGGGGCGGGCCTCCAGGGGGAGCATCTTGCTGCGGTAGAACCGGTAGAATTCCTCCGTGCGGCGGCGGAAGAAGGTGGCGGAGAGGATTTCCTCCGGCGGCTCGTCGTACTGCTGATGATACAGCCCGTCTACGCTGCGGAAATCCGGAATGT
Source organism: Clostridia bacterium (assembly GCA_017481825.1). Classification (GTDB taxonomy): domain Bacteria; phylum Bacillota; class Clostridia; order Christensenellales; family Aristaeellaceae; genus UBA11524. The sequence continues at coordinate 30,456 of JAFUOR010000106.1, read as the reverse complement.
TTGATTCTGTGCTCACACCCGCTCCGCCGAAGAAGACGATGCGGCGGCTCTGGTCGATCAGCTGCTGGAGCTCTGCGTACATGGGGCCTCCTTTAATGGGGTTTGAATACGCCCCCGAGGCAGGCAGAGAAAGCCCTGTCGCTCCGGGGACGCAGATGGTTATTTGGTAGTGACGGTGACGGACGTGCCGTTGAAGGCCGTCGCGGCAACGTTTGTGCAGCTGGCGGGCAGCGTGATGGTGCCCGCCAGGCCGGTGCAGTCCGCAAAGGCAAAGGCCTCAATGGTGGTCACACCTTCGGCGATGGACAGGCTGGTGATGCCCGTGTTGGAGCGGAAGGCGGAAGCGCCGATGGTTTTGACCGTGCCGGGAATGGACACCGCACCGGTGATGCCGGTGTCGGCGAAGGCCTCGCTGGCGATGGCGACCACCGTGCCGCCGCCCAGGGTCTCGGGGATGGTGAGGCCGCTGGAGAGGGGGCCGTTCCAGCCGGTGATGGTCACGGAGGAGCCGGACAGCTCATAGGTGAAGCCGGGCGTCTCATAGGTGACGTTCAGCGCGGTATCGGTGAAGACGTTGGCGCCCAGGGTCATGCCGGAGGTCACGGTCACAGAGCCCGTGAAGCCCGCGCCCTGGAAGCAGCGCGCGCCCAGCGTGATGCTGGAGGGCAGCGTCAGGGAACCCGTCATACCCTCGCAGAAGGCAAAGGCGGATTCGCCCACGGAGGTGACGGAGGAGGGGAGCGACAGGGAGCCCGTCAGTCCAAGACACTCATAGAAAGCAAAATCACCGATCTCCTTCACACTGGAGGGAATGGTGAGCCCACCCGTCAGGCTGGCACAGCCGTAGAAGGCCGATGCGCCGATGCGGGTGACGGTGGAGGGAATCGACAGGGAGCCCGTCAGGTTATAGCAGTCGTAGAAGGCGCGATCACCGATGGCGACCACAGGCACGCCGTTGATGGCGGAGGGGATAGAGAGCTTGCTGTCCGCAGCGCCGGTATAGCCGGTGATGACAGCGCCCGCCTCGGTCATTTCGTATTCGAGCCCCTCAGGCAGGTCGGTCATGGTGATGACCACATCGGGGGTCTGATCGCCGGTGGAGGAGCCGTCAAGGATTTTGAGGTTCGTGCCCTCAAAGGCGTCCTTGGCCAGGCTGGTCACGGACGGTGGAATGTACACTGTGCCGGTGAAGCCTGTACAGTTGGCAAAGGCCTGCGAGCCGATGGTTGTCACGCCATAGGGGATGATCAGCTGCCCGGTGAGGCCGGAGCAGTTGTAGAATGCGCGCGGGCCGATGTAGGTCAGCCCCTCGGGCAGGTTCAGCGGGCCGGTGATGTACTGGTCGTTCATAAAGGCCTCCGCCTCGATGCGGGTGGTGCTGTCCGGCACGGTCAGACCGTCCGCCAGGGCGCAGGAAGCCCACAGCACGCACACAAGGATCAGCAGCGGCAGGCATTTCTTCAGCATGCTTTTCATCAGCGTTGACTCCTTTGGTTGCAGTTGGTATATCATCATTATTGTATCATGAAATGGATGCGGCTGACAAGAGGCTGGCAAGGGTTTTACAGATGTGGCGAGGGCGGGGGCCTTACCCCGGTATGCTGATTGGAGATGCAAAAAGCACGCTGGCGGTTTGTCCAGCGTGCATCGCGATGGGCATGTCAGGCTCCGGAATGGTGGAGGGCGATGATTATTGCAGCTTCACGTCCCAGCCTGCGAGGTGTTTAAGCAGCAGCAGCGCATCACGCATATTGACAGAACCATCACCGTTACAGTCGGCGGCGGCAGTGTCAATCGTGATGTTCCAACCAGCCAGTTTTTTGAGCAGGGACAGGGCGTCGCGCATATCGACAAAGCTGTCGCTGTTGGTGTCGCCAGGGGTGTGCACGGGCGCTGTTGCCCCGCAGAAGCAGGGCGAATCACCATAGAAGTAGTGCTGTTCTGTGATGACTTTGCCACAGTTGCTGCAAGTATACGAGTGTTCTTTTGCCGTGTATGTGAAACCGCTGTCAGGCAAAGAATGGCTGATGATCACCTGGGCAGAGGCAGAAACCGCTGCGTTGCAGGTATAGCATCTTGTGGGCTGAGAGCAGGAGACATCGTGTGCGGCGGCTTCTTCACGATAACCGCAGACATAGCAGTGGAATTGATGCTGGTCGCCCAAATCGTCATAGGCATAGTTTTCGGCACTGTGAATGATGCTCACTTCAGTTGCTTCCAAATCAGTGGTTCCGCATACTGTGCAGGTAGAAGGCTGTGTGCAGTCAGCGGTGTGTTTTTCTGCGGCTGTGGAGGATTGGCCGCACAGGGTGCATTGGTATTGATGCATATCGCCGAGGTCAACATAGCCCATTAAATGGTACTTGTTGTTGGCAGGGACTGTAACATCGGTCAGCCCACAGTCAAAGCAGGAGGTCATCGTGACGCAATGTCCCCGGTGCTCAGCAGGCTCATGGGCATAATCACAGTTTTTACATTGATACTGGTGGTGCTCTCCCAGGTCAACATAATAGAGGTCATGCTCAAGCGCGATTTCGGCAATCGTTACATTGGTGCGGCCACATTTGGTGCAGGTAGTAGGCGCTGTGCATAGACCTTCGTGAAAACAACTCGCTGCGCCGGGGGCGGACATGTAATCGTCGGGGTCAACGCCTGCGTCGGTCAGCGCCAGCCTGGCAGCTTCGATGACGGCGGTGGAGGTGACCGTTGCGGCTGCGATGGTATCGACGTTAATGGTGTTGCCCTCGACCATTGAAATAGGCAGCTGCTCCAATGCGTAAACACCGAGAATTTCCTTAGGACCATCGGCAGTAACTTCGGTAATCACACCATCGGTGAGCGTAATGGTGACAATGACATTGCCGCCAAAGCCAATAGCCTGACCTGTTCCTGTAAAAACAGTGCTTGCTGCTGCTGTGAACATAAAGAGTATCAGAAACATGCAGAGCAGAATGGAAAGCCGCTTTTTCATTGTCTTCAACTCCTTGATAGAATGAAAGTTATATTTTCTATATTATGCCACATACCGTCCAGTACTGTCAAGTGGATTGCGCAAAATCATGGTGACTCTGCTGCATCTGTGCGTATTGTCTTCTGACTCTCCTTCTCCCCCCCTTGCCAAATTCATCAAAACAGGCTATAATATGCTTATCAACGATGGTTCCTTTGACGCATAAGTTTACATAACACAGGAGGATGATACCATGGACGTGATGACTGCTTATCAACAGTGGCTCAAGGATTTTGCGGCGGATGCGGATACCATCGCCGACCTCAGGGCCATTGAGAATGATCCCAAGGAGATTGAGGATCGCTTCTATACCGAGCTGTCCTTTGGCACGGCGGGTATGCGCGGCGTGCTGGGCGCAGGCATGAATCGCATGAACCGCTACAACGTCCGCCGCGCGACGAAGGGCCTGGCGCAGTACCTGCTGCAAAAGCCTGAAGAGGCTGCCCGCGGCGTGGTCATTGCCTATGACTCCCGTCGTTTCTCTGCCGAGTTCGCCAAGGACACCGCCCTGGTGCTGGCCAAGGAGGGCGTGCCGGCATTCCTGTTTGATGCGCTGCGTCCTGTGCCGGTGCTGTCCTATGCCGTTCGTCACCTGAATGCCATCGCGGGCATTGTCATCACTGCCAGCCACAATCCGCCGCAGTACAACGGCTATAAGGTCTATGGCGAGGATGGCGCGCAGGTGGGCCCCGAGGCTGCTGAGGGCATCACGAAGATCATCCGTGCCACGGCCTATACGGACTGCACGCTGATGGATGAGCAGGAAGCCCTCGACAAGGGTCTGCTGAAGTACATCGGCAACAAGGAAGTTGACGATGATTACATCGCCGAGGTGAAGACCCTGTGTGTCCAGCCCGAAATGCTGGAGAAGATGGGCGGCGAGTTGTCCATCGTGTATACCCCCGTGCATGGTTCCGGTAATGTGCCGGTGCGCCGCATCCTCAAGGAGGTCGGTATCTCCAATGTCTCTGTCGTCAAGGAGCAGGAGCTGCCGGACCCGGCGTTCTCCACCGTCAAGGTGCCCAATCCCGAGGAACCCGATACCTTCAAGCTGGCCATCAAGCTGGCGGACGAGAAGGGTGCGAAGGTCATATTCGCTACCGACCCTGATTGTGACCGCCTGGGCGTGGCCGTCAAGACCAGCGAGGGCGACTGGCAGCTGCTCACCGGCAACCAGATCGGCTGCGTGCTGCTGCATTACATCCTCTCTGCCAAGAAGAAGCAGGGCAAGCTGCCCGAAAACGGTGCGGCGGTGAAGTCCATCGTGTCTACCAGCCTGTCCAACAAGATCGCCGAGTCTTTCGGCGTTGAGATGTTCGAGACTCTGACCGGCTTTAAGTTCATCGGAGAGAAGATCCAGCAGTTCCAGGATACCGGCAGCCACACCTTCCTCTTTGGCTTTGAGGAGAGCTACGGCTTCCTGTCTTCCACCTTCGTGCGCGACAAGGATGGCGTCAATGCCTCTTTGCTGATTGCGGAGGTCGCCTGTGCCTGCGCGGCGCAGGGCATTACCCTCTACGATTATGTGCAGTCCATCTTCGCGGAGTATGGCTACTTTGTGGAGAAGGTCGTCTCCATCACCCTGCCCGGCAAGGAAGGCCTGGGCCGCATGAAGGAGATCATGAAGCAGCTGCGCGAGGTGCCTCCGACGGAACTGTGCGGCATGAAGGTCACCGCCGTGCGCGACTACCTCAAGGGTACCCGCACTGCGGGCGGCGCGGTGGAGCCCACGGGCCTGCCCACCTCCGATGTGCTCTACTTCGAGTTGGAGAAGGGCAACTGGCTGTGCGTGCGTCCCAGCGGCACCGAGCCCAAGATCAAGCTCTACATCAATACCAACGCTGCCGATAAGGCCAGCGCCGAGAAGCTCAACGGCGAGCTGCGTGAGGCGGCAGAAGCGCTGCTGAAATAAGCCAATCGTAAACAAAATGAAAATTTGCGTCCCGGAGGAGACAGAAATGCATCTTCCGGGACGCTTTTTGCTTTGCAAAAACGACAACATATGCTATAATAAACTGATATAAACTGCCCGCACGGCAGTTTGGTGGCAATAACAGCAAGGAGGGTCTCCCTATGTTTGGCAAGTTTATGAACAACTACTATTACGGCAAGTCCGGTAAGGGTGATTACACGCCCGAGGATCTGCCGAAGAACCGCTGGCAGCTCTTTATGGAGATGCTGCGCGTGCGTCTGAGCGCACTGTGCCGCATGAACCTGATCTACATGCTGGCCTGGTTGCCGATGATGATGGTGGTGGCGAATTTCTTCATCAATTCCGTCGAGACGCTGAACATGCCCGTGAGCATGGAGAGCGTGCACAATGCCGTCGTGGCTGCGCGCAATGCCGGCACGGGCATCGGTGAGGATGGCTCGGTGACCATCACGGATGAGGATGGCAATGCCACGACCTATGACGCCGCTGCCATCCAGACGATCGAGTCCTTCATGGCCCTGAGCGATGAGGAGGTCGTGACGATGCAGGTGGAGTATGTGCAGAACAATTTGCTCTGGTGCCTGATCTGGCTGATCCCCTGCATTTTCATCACCGGCCCCTGGACGGCCGGCGTCAGCTACGTGACCCGCAACTGGTCGCGTGACGAGCATGCCTTCATCTGGTCTGATATGAAGGATGCGATGAAGGAAAACTGGAAGCCCGCGCTGGTGCTTTCCGGCATTACCTCCGTGCTGCCGCTGGTGGTCTATCTGTGCTGGACCTTCTATGGCTCCATGGCCAACGACAGTCTGCTGATGATTGTCCCTCAGATGCTGACGCTGATGATGGGCCTGCTGTGGAGTATCGCGGTGACCTACATGTATCCCATGCTGGTGACCTACAAGATGAATCTGCGTACGATTTTCCGCAATAGCTTCCTGTTGGCCATCGGCCGTCTGCCCCTGAGCGTGGGCGTCCGCCTGCTGCACTGCCTGCCGCTGGCGCTGGCTACGGTGCTGATGCTGCTGACGGGCTCCCTGTATGTGCCGCTGGCGCTCTTTGCTTACTATCTGCTGATCGGCTTCACCCTGAGCCGCTTTGTCACAGCCAGCTATACCAACGCGCAGTTTGATAAGTTCATCAACAGCCGCATCGAAGGTGCACAGGTCAATCGCGGCCTGTCCGAGGAGGACGACGACGATTGGGATGATGACGAGGAAGATGAGGAGCGCGAGCTCAAGCCCTGGGAGAACGGCTATACCAACCGCGAATAATCCCGCCCAGTCCGCACATGCTATTCATCTGAGCAAGGAGGGTGACAGCATGACGAACTGGCGATTATCCGACAGGGAAAAACGCAAATACGAGGCGGTGGAGCGTCTTGGCCTGACCCAGCGGCTGCTGGAAAGCGGCTGGCCGGGCCTGAGCGCCAAGGAGGCCGGGCGCATCGGCGGAAGCCTGCATGCCCGCCCCTTGCCGCCATCATCACAGGAGTAACAACGAAGGACATGTACACAGGTTTTGCAGAAGTATACGATCAGCTCATGGATGATGTGAACTATGAGCAGTGGGCGGGTCTGTATCGCGAGATGATGACGGGCTACGGTATTCCCACCGGCAAGGTGTGCGAATGTGCCTGCGGCACGGGCGGTATCACCATCCCCCTGGCGCGGCGCGGCTATCAGATGACGGGCGTGGATCTGTCCCAGGAGATGCTGTGGATCGCTGCCCAGAAGGCCCGCAGGCAGGGGCTGGGCATCCCCTTTGTCCAGCAGGATATGCGAAAGCTTCACCTGCACCGCCAGATGGACGCCGTGCTGGCAACCTGCGACGGCGTGAATTATTTGCTGGAGGACAGCGATGCAGCGGCCTTTTTCACTGCGGCCTACAACGCGCTGCGTCCCGGCGGCGGATTGTTCTTTGACGTGTCAACGCCCTGGAAGCTGGAGAATATGCTGGGCGGGCAGATCATTTGTGAGGATCGCGAGGACGTGACCTACATGTGGCAGAACCGCTATGCGCCCCAGACCGGGCTGCTGGACATGCACCTGTGCATCTTTGTCCGCCAGAAGGACGGCAGCTACCGCCGCATCGACGAGGAGCAGCGCCAGCGTGCCCACACCATCGAAGGGCTGACGACGCTTCTGCGCGGCGTGGGCTTTGAGCATATCATGGTCTTTGGTAACAGCCGTCTGGAAGCGCCCCGGGACAAGGAGCAGAGATGGCATTTTGCGGCCATGAAGCCTCAGGAACAGTGAATGACCCAAATGAGGAGAGCATAGATTATGGATGCTGAACGTATTGAACGCCGTGAAGGCGACGAAATGATCCGCATGACCCTGATGGATGGTCAGGTGCGCGTGATGATGTGCGAAACCACGCAGATGTGCCAGCGTGCGGCGGATATCCACCACGCCACGCCTGTGTGTACCGCTGCCATGGGCCGCCTGATGACCGCGACCTCCATGCTGGGCGTGATGATGAAGGGGGAAAACGAGTCCGTCACCGTAAACATCAAGGGCGGCGGCCCGATGGGTACGGTGGTGGCAGTGGCCAACCATGGCGACCTGAAGGTCACGGCGGACGACGCGCAGGTCGAATTGCCCCTGCGTGCCGACGGCAAGTTGGATGTGGGCGGCGCCATAGGCCACGAGGGCTATATGACTGTGATCAAGGATCTGGGTCTGCGCGAGCCCTACATCGGCCAGATTGAGCTGGTGAGCGGCGAGCTGGGCATTGATTTTGCAAACTACTACACCGTATCCGAGCAGCAGCCTTCCCTTGTGGCGCTGGGCGTGCTGGTATCGGGCGATGTGGTGCTCAAGGCCGGCGGCTTGCTCATCCAGCCCCTGCCGGGCTGTGAGGAGGGCATCATCGACCAGCTGGAGCTGCGCAGCCCCATGTTCGCCGATATCAGCCGGGAAATGACCTTCGCCCCCAAGGAGGAGCTGCTGGAGGACTGGTTCCGCGGAATGAAGCCGGAGGTGCTGGAACGCACGCCTCTGCGCTATCACTGCGCCTGCTCCCGTCACCGGATGGAGAAGGCCCTCATTTCCTTGGGCCGAAGCGATCTGCAGTCCATCATTGACGAGGACACCGGTGCGGAGCTGGGCTGCCATTTCTGCTACAGCTACTACAATTTCACCACGCAGGAGCTCAAGGAGCTGCTGGAGCGGGCTTCCCGCGAGTGAAACCGATTGAGTATGAATCCTTTTTGCAGGAGTGTTCATGAGTGACATGAAGCGGGGCATGGTCGTGCCCTTTGCCTTTTCGGCCGGGAAGCTGCGACGCAGCGCCTCACATTACCGCCGCCGGGGACAGCCGCTGGAGAGCGTGCTGCTCCTGCGCCGCGCGGCCGAGAAGGATGACGCCACCGTCGGCTGGTTTGATTTGGCCGAAGTGATGCGCCAGATGGGTTGCCATGAGCAGGCGGCAGTGCTCCTTTCGCGGGTTCTGGCCCGGGAGGATCACCCCTGTGCGGCATGGCTGGAGATGGCCCGGTGCCAGATGGCGCTGGGGCAGAAGGAGCTCGCGGCGGACTGTCTGTACCATCAGCTGCAGGAGGATCCCTGGTCGCCGGAAAGCGATGCGGCAAGGCTCCTGCTGGCGGAGGCCGAGGCTGGCGTGGAGCACAGGGAAGCACACCGCCTGCCCCTGCTTTTGCGGCGCGGCATGTCACTCATGATGACGGAGCAGCGCGCATTGGGCGTTAGACGGGTGGAGCGTGCTGTCCGCCTGAGCGGGGAGCCAGAACGCATCCTGACCACCCTGGCGCTGATGAGTATGCTGGAATGGGATCATCAGCAGGCCATGAAGTATCTCGCCCGGGCGCTGAAGAAAGCGCCGGGTGATCCGCGCGTGTTGACCAGCATGGCGACGCTGCTTTCCCAGCGAAACCAGCGCCGCATGGCCGTTGCCTTCCTGGCCAAGGCTGGCCCGATGTGCGATGATCCCGTGTCGGAGGATCAGTTTCTCACAGCGGCCTGGGCGCTGGATGCCTGGAAAACGACGGAGGCTTATCTGAAACGCAGGATGCAGAAGCATCCTCACCGCATACCGCTTTTGCATGCCAGGGCCACCATGCTTTTTGAGCAGGATGACCGGGAGGGCGCAGCGAATCTCTGGCGGCTGATCCTGTCCATCGACCCGACGGATCGGCGGGCGATGACGCTGTTGGCCTGGATGCAGGAGCACCCGGAGGAGGGCGTTCCCGCGCCGGGCAAGCTGCCGCGAAGCGCCATGGCGGCTCAGCAGCAGGAGCTGCGGGACAGCGTGGCAAAGGAGGATTTTTTTCGCCACGGCAGCCGCAGCCGGATGCTGCTGGACTGGTGTGCCGCCTCGCCTGACGAAGGAGAGCAGGCCATCGCCATGGAGGTGCTGGACTGCTTTGCAGGCGCGCCGGAGGCGATGCGCTATATGCGCGAGCTGCTGGTACGGCCCTGCCTGCATCCTGAGGTGCGCCGTCATGCCCTCTACGCCTTGGCGGAGAAGGGCTGCCATGAGCCGATGCCGATGCTTGTCGGGGCGCGCTACACGGAGGTGCAGTGCCGGCCGGTCACGGCCTCAGCTGCATCCAAACGCCCCTGGCGGCGCTTTTTGCCCCTGCTGCTGACGGAAACACGGCGGTATCAGCAGAGTGAAAGCATCGTGGATTTTGCCGCGACGCTCTGGTCGTGCATGACCGAATCCCAGCGGGAGGACGCAGGCGGCAACGGCGCGTATCTGTGGTGCAAGGCGATGGAGGTGCTCTACCTTCGGATGTGCGGCATGGAGGAAGCTGCTGCGCGCGTAGTGCGCCAGATGCCGGTGTCTCCCCGTAAGCTCAGCCGTAAGCTGCGCCGCCTGGGCAATCAAATGGAACAAATGCCGGATGTGTCCGGAGAAGGAGAAATCCAATGAAGTGCATCAATTTTGACGATAAGTTTGCCGATTTTACCTCCAAATGGATGGCGGAGCACAGCCACGAATATCGCAATTTCGATGCGATGGAGGCTGACATGCCCCGGGTGTACATGATGTTCCTGAACACCCCTGCCAGGTGGCTGGACGGCGTGACGCCCGGCGCATACTTCACCCAGTTTGAGGACGCGAAGGATCTGGTGGACTGGATGGTGGAGTACTGCCGCCGGGAGATTCCCGTGCCGGATCTGCTGCTGGAGCAGATTCAGACGGTGGGCAAGCCCTGCGAGAAGCGTCTTCTGGCGCTGCTCAAGGACGAGGACAATCCCGACATCACCGAGGAGGCCCGCATGACGGCCATCGGCGTGCTGCGCGAGATGGAGAGCGATCTGCCCAAGATGCTCTACATCCAGTGGCAGCTGAACCGCAAGGAGCATGACGATCTGGCGGACAATGCGCTGGACAGCCTGCGCGATATGGGCAAGGTGGTTGTGCAGCCCATGCTCAGTGAGCTGCCCCATGCCAACGCTGCCGGTCAGGAGGCGCTGCTGGACGTGCTGGTGAATTATCCGGGCAATGAGCAGGTTTTTGCCCTTGCCGTTCGTTTATTTAAGGAGAACCCCACTCGCCGCGCGCTGTTTGCTTCCTATCTGGGCAAGCTGGGCGATGATCGCGCTCTGCCCGTGCTGATGGAAGCCGCCAATGACGAGAAGTGCCGTTACATGGATTTCATCGAGCTGCGCAGCGCCATCGAGTCCCTGGGCGGAGAGGCGCCCAAGCGTGAATTCTTTGAGGACGACGAATACGCCGCCCTGCGCGCAATGGAAGACGGCGAGGAATAAGAATGAAGCCGCTGCGTTGTTGAAGGGGCGCAGAAGCCGTGGTTACAAGGAGACAAGCATGGTTACATTACAGGATATCAAGCAAAATGATGAAATCCGCGCGTTGATCCGCGCGGGCAACCGGTATCTGGAAGCGATGGGTTATACCGAGCACGGGCCGCGTCATGTGAGCTACGTGAGCAAAACGGCGTCGGGCATTTTGAAGGCGCTGGGGTATTCCCCCAGGGAGGTCGAGCTGGCGGCGATTGCCGGATGGGTGCATGATGTGGGCAATTCGGTCAACCGCCACAATCACGGTCCGCTGGGCGCGGTGCTGCTGCTGCCCATCCTTCGCGAAACGGAGATGGACATGGCGGATATCATGGAGGTCATCACTGCCGTGGGCAACCACGAGGAGCAGAGCGGCTTCATTTCCAGTGCGGTGTCTGCGGCATTGGCGCTGGGCGACAAGTCCGACGCCCACAAGACCCGCGTCCGCGGCGGTAAGCCGGATGTGACGGATATTCATGACCGTGTAAATTTCTCCATCCAGGAAAACCGCGTCACCGTTGACCGGACGAATCGCGTCATCCGCCATGAACTGACGATGGACGAGTCCTCGTCGGTGATGGAGTATCTGAACATCTACATGAGCCGGATTGTGATGTGTGAGAAGGCGGCGGCGTTCCTGCGCTGCTCCTTTGATCTGGTGATCAACGGTCAGTCCATCAACAACCGCCCCCGCACGGAGGGGGAGAATCAGCTTTGACAGGGGAGGTGACAGCCCATGCTGTGCCCTAAGTGCGGCACCTACGCCACGGATGAGGAGATCGTGTGTCGGCGCTGCGGCAAGCTGCTTGAACGCGGCAGCGGCGATAGCGAGGATCTGATGAGCTTCCGCCAGGGCCGCCATCTGCGGAACAAACAGACGGCCATCGAGCCTCCCAGGGAGCAGCACGGCTCCAGCGGGGCCAGCCGCTCCTTTGAGGATACCACGCCTCCGCCTGTGCGGGAGAGCAGCGCTGCTATCTACGGCGAACGCGATGTGCTCAGTGAGACGGGACGCATCCTGGGTGTGGGGCCGGATATTCCTCTGGCGCCGACCAGCGCCTCCAGGCCGACGGTGGCGCGCCAGCATGCCCGTACCAGCCGCGTGCAGCGAAGCATGCAGCATCAGCGGATGGTCAACTGGGCCCATGTGCTCATCGGCTGCGGCGTGATGGTGATCCTGCTGATTGTCGGCGCATACCTCTACCTCACCAGAACGCCCGGCGGCCAGGTGATCATGGCCCGCATGGGGCAGGAGGCCTCATCAGCAGCGCTGTGGCAGGTGGGCGAGGAGTATATGAATACCGGTGATATCGAGCGTGCGGTGGACTACTTCACCCGCGCCAGGGAGCTGGATGGCGAGGACAATGTAAATGTCTCCGGCCTGCTGATGCTGGGCAGCGCCTACGAGGCGGACGGCAACCTGACCATGGCCGAGGAAGTCTACGCCTATGTGTACACGGAAGTCGTCCCCAGTGCGCCGGAGGCATACCGTAATCAGGCGCGCGTGCTGCTGGCAATGGGACGCGATGCGGACGCAGCGGCGGTTTTGCAGCTGGCATACCAGAACACGGGCGTGGCGTCCTTCCGCACGCAGCGCTCAGAGCTGCTGCCCTCCGTTCCCCAGGCCAGCGTGATTGCAGGCTACTACACGGAGAAGAAGACCGTCGAGCTGTTGCAGGCGGAGGATTACGATGTGGTGTATACCACGGACATCTATGCCATCCTGCCGGATGAAGGCGTGCTTTATACCGGGCCGCTTGAGCTGGGCGAAGGCGAGCATAACATCCGCGCAGTGGCGGTCAACGGCGATCTGGTGAGCGACGAGATGGAAGCATCCTACCAGATTTACATGCCTACCCCCCTGCAGCCGGACTGTAACCTGGCGCCCGGCACCTACAACTACCGCGTGAAGAACCTGATACTGCGTCCCGGCACGCTGACGGACGAGGAACTGGAGAAGAACCCCGGCTATGAGGCAACGCTGGATGACAAGGTTGCCCAGACCATCACCATCTACTACACCATCGACGGCTCCCAGCCCGATCCTGACAGCCCCATCTTCACGGGCGAGGGCATCGAGCTGCCCGGCGGCGGCGTGACCCTCAAGGCCATCTCCGTCAACGGGTACATGAAGAGCAGCACTACCTTTGAGCGCTACTTTAAGTTCGACAAGGGCCCCTACCCGGAGAGCATGTACTCCACCCTCAAGGATTTCATTGGCGATATGAAGCTGGGCGTGACCACGCGCGAGAGCTTCATCAGCGAATACGGCAGCGGTACGTCCATGGAGATGGTATCCCTGTCCAACATCGATGGTCAGTGCGAGAAGTATCTGTATCCGTGGGGCCATGCGGCCTTCATGAAGGTTAGAACCGGCTGGGTGCTGGCGGAGCTGTACTTCACCACGGATCAGTTCAAGGGCCCGCGCTCCACGGCCGTCGGCATGACGGAGAAGGAGATCACCTCGAAGTTCAAGGATTTCGGACAGGTGGAAAGCCCCTCAGGCAATCGCGGTCTCTATGAGGACGAGGATGACAAGGGCAAAATCTACAAGCAGGAGGATGGCACGAAGATCATTCGCTACCGCGCCTCCACTGCGGACAGCCTGATGTGGCAGCTGGATTACGAGCTGAACACCGTAGGAACATGTGTAGCCATCCGATGGACATTTGAACAGTGATTCACGATAAGAGGGCTGCCGCAGATCGCATTGCGGCAGCCCTTGATGTTTTTACCTGATCCCGTAATGGGCTTTGATGCTGGCGCTGGCATGCACCTTGCCGCGCACGCTGATGCGCTCCACCGCGGCAAACAGCTTCTCCTCGTCGCAGTCGGCGGCGATGTGCAGCACGCCGTAGCCGGTGAGGCTCTCGTGCGCGCCCTGCTGGTACATCTCCTCCACATCCTTGGCGGTGATGCCGTAGATGCCGATGAACCAGTTGTTTTCGCCCCCTGCACGGCGCTCATGCCGGTCAACAAGGTGATCAATCACGCCCTGCTGCTGCCGGAGCGCCTCGCGCACGGCCTGGTTGATGAAATCGCTCCGGTTGGAGTAGTACCCCCCGTCCACCAGCAGGTCAATCTGCGACAGGGTGGAGACGTTCATGTTGACCGATACCTTTTCCATGTTGATCTCGCTGGACATCAGGAAACCCTCCTGTAATTCTATATATGCTCCAATTGGAGCATATATAGAATATATCATGGCAATTCAAGGATGTCAAGACTTTTTAGGGATGGAATTTCGACAGAAGCTTTGCTTCATTTTGTCGAGCTTTCCATGACCGGCGGCATACGATGTCGAAAGACCGCTGGACGCCGGTGAGAAAGTGTCGATAATTAAGAGGTTTCATCGCAATCCCCACAAACGCCCGACAAAGTGTTATAATGCCCTCGAATGATCGGTCAGGAGGATGTTTCCTGCCGAGGAAGATCAGAGCAGCGCGCTGCTGGGACACAGGCCGCGCAATGAAGGGAGATTATGGTTGATGAACAATATGCGAATCATGCTGGTGGATGATAATGCGGAGCTGCGCCGCAGCATGCGCGATCACCTGAGCCGCCAGGAGGGAATGCGCGTGGTGGCGGAGTGCGCTACCGGGCTGGAGGCGCTGGAAAAGCTGGGCAAGACGCCGGTCGATGTGATCGTACTGGATATCATCATGCCGCAGATGGATGGCTACAGCTTCCTGGAGGAGATGAACCGGCAGCAGATCGAGAATCCGCCGCAGGTCATTGTGGTCAGCGCGCTGGGCAGAGATGACTTCATCATGCGTGCGGTGGCCTGCGGCGCCCGCTTCTACATGATCAAGCCTTTTGACATGAGCGTTCTGACCGGACGCATCCGCGAGGTATGCGGTCAGGCGCCGGAACTGGGGAGCGGCGTGGCACGTGTGTCCGTTCCCGGACGCGCGCCGACGATTGACGAAAAGTTGGCCAGCCTTTTCCTGACCATCGGCATTCCCGCACATATCAAGGGCTACCAGTTCCTGCGGGAGGCGGTCAAGATGGTGGTGGAAAACCCGGATGTGATCAACCGCATCACCAAGGAGCTGTATCCCGGCATCGGCAAGCGCTTCAACACGAGCGCCAGCAAGGTGGAGCGCGCCATCCGCCACGCCATCGAGGTCGCCTGGAGCCGCGGACGCATCGATACGCTCAACAAGGCCTTCGGCTGCCGGGTGGCGACGAAGGAGGACAAGCCCACCAATGGCGAGTTCATCGCCATGATTGCCGACAAGCTTGCCCTGGAGCAGAGGAGCGCGTAAGAATCCCATGTTTTCAAGCTGCCCGGATGATGCCGAACAGACGTCATCCGGGCGGTTTGTATGGTCGATTTTTCAGCCGGATATTGCCGGAAAATCCGAATATTCTCATCAAAAAAACAGGAAAGATACAGGAAATGGCTTGAAGAGAAAGCGTTCTCTCTGTATAATAAGTACATCCGTTGGCAGAGCCCCTTTGGGCGCTGCAATGTGATTAGGCATAAGGAGGTTTTCGTTATGAAGATTCGTAAGTTGTTCGCTTTCGTGCTGGCGCTGAGCATGATGCTGAGCCTGTGTGCTACCGCCTCTGCGGAGGACGTTATCAAGATTGGCGTTATCGGCCCGCTGTCTGGCGGCGCTGCTGTGTACGGCAAGGCTGTTGAGTACGGCGCGCAGGTCGCCTGCGATGAGATCAATGCACTGGGCGGCGTGCAGATCAAGCTGCTGATTGAGGATGACGAGCATGATCCCGAAAAGGCCATCAATGCGTATGCTGCTGTGATGGATGGCGGCGCGCAGATGATCCTGGGTACTGTCACCACCTCTCCCTGCATCGCTGTGGCTGACGTGGCCTGTGAGGAGCGCGTCTTCATGCTCACGCCCTCTGCCTCTGCGACGGCTGTCACGGAGGGCAAGGACAATGTTTACCAGGTCTGCTTCACCGATCCCGGTCAGGGCGTCGCTGCGGCTGACATGGTTCTGGCCAAGGCCATGGGTACCAAGATCGCTGTGATCTACAACAACGCTGATCCTTATTCCACCGGCATCTTCCAGGCCTTCAAGGCGCGTTGTGCCGAGCTGAATCTGGAGATCGTCGCCGAGACGACCTTTGCATCCGACGATAACCACGATTTCTCCGTGCAGATCGCTGAGTGCAAGGATGCCGGTGCTGATCTGGTGTTCCTGCCCATCTACTACACCCCCGCTTCTCTGATCCTCAAGCAGGCCAAGGACGTGGACTACAATCCCGTGTTCTTCGGCTGTGACGGCATGGACGGTATTCTGGCCCTGGAAGGTTTCGACACCACCCTGGCTGAAGGCCTCATGCTGCTGACGCCCTTCGCGGCTTCCTCTC
Source organism: Clostridia bacterium (assembly GCA_017481825.1). Taxonomy (GTDB): domain Bacteria; phylum Bacillota; class Clostridia; order Christensenellales; family Aristaeellaceae; genus UBA11524. The sequence continues at coordinate 14,402 of JAFUOR010000106.1, read as the reverse complement.
AGGATGAGAAGACCCAGTCCTTCGTGCAGAAGTATGTTGCCCTGGCCGGCGAGGAGCCCAACCAGTTTGCGGCAGACGCCTATGACGGCATCTACGCCCTGTACACCGCTGCCCTGAACGCTGGCATCAATGGCGATACTTCTGCGGCAGACGCATGCGAGCTGCTGATTGCTCAGTTCCAGAACCTGCAGGTCGATGGTCTGACCGGCCAACTGGCCTGGGCTTCCACTGGTGAAGTGACCAAGGTTCCCACTGTGTACATCATCAAGGATGGCATCTACGCCGTGGTCGAGTGATCCGTCTGAGGTGTGTCCGCGCCCGACTCCTGCAGCTTGGCGGGAGTCGGGCGGTTCTTGTACTATGGTGATCACTATTTTACATTGAGAGAGGTCGTGAAGGAATGGTATCGCTCCTTTCCCATCTGATGAACGGCTTGAGTCTGGGCAGCGTATACGCGATCATCGCGCTGGGTTACACGATGGTCTACGGCATTGCCAAGATGCTGAACTTTGCCCATGGCGATGTAATCATGGTTGGCGCATACATTTCCTTCTGCGCCATCCACTACTGGAATCTGCCGCCGGCGCTGGCGGTGGTGGCAGCAATGGTGGTTTGCACGGCGCTGGGCATCATCATTGAGCGGCTGGCTTATAAGCCCCTGCGCCAGGCTACGTCCCTGGCGGTGCTGATCACAGCCATCGGCGTGAGCTATTTCCTGCAGAATGCGGCGCTGCTCATCTGGGGCTCCAACACCAAGTCCTTCCCAGATATGATCGATCTGCCGGCAATTTCCCTGCTGGGCGGCCAGCTGATGATCAAGGGCGAGGCCATTGTGACCATCGTGGCGTGTATCCTGATCATGATCGGCCTGCACCTGTTCACGTCCAGGACCAAGATGGGCAAGGCCATGCGCGTCGTGGCCGAGGATAAAGGTGCTGCGGAGTTGATGGGCATCAACGTCAACTTCACCATTTCGGTGACCTTTGCCATCGGCTCTGCGCTGGCGGCGATTGCCGGTGTGCTGCTGTGCACCGCCTATCCGGCGCTGACGCCTACCACCGGCTCCATGCCGGGCATCAAGGCCTTTACGGCGGCGGTGTTCGGCGGCATCGGCTCCATTCCGGGCGCGATGGTCGGCGGCATTCTGCTGGGTGTTATTGAGATTCTGGGCAAGGCCTACATCTCCATGGAGCTGGGCGACGCCTTTGTTTTCGCAGTACTGATCATCGTGCTGCTGGTGAAGCCCACAGGCCTGCTGGGCAAGAAGATTCATGAGAAAGTGTGAGGTGAGAAGCGTGAATATGAACAAAAAGCTCCGCAGCAACCTCATCACGTATGCCATGGTCATCATTGCGTTTCTGGTCTGCCAGCTGGCGATCTCCGGTGAGATCGACGGCTTCAAGATGACCCGCTCCCTCAAGGGCCAGCTGATTCCGATCTGCGTGTACATCGTCATGGCGGTATCGCTGAATCTGACGGTCGGCATTTCCGGTGAGCTCTCCCTGGGCCATGCAGGCTTCATGAGCGTGGGCACGTTCTCGGGCATCATCATGTCCACATGGCTGGCAAGTGCCTTTCAGGTGGAAAACGAGACCCTGCGCCTGATTCTGGCGATGATTACCGGCGGCGTATTTGCAGGCATTGCGGGCGTGCTGATCGGCATTCCGGTGCTGCGCCTGCGCGGTGACTACCTGGCCATCGTGACGCTGGCCTTTGGTGAAATCATCCGCAACGTGCTTAACACCCTGTATTTCTCCGTGGACGGCATGGCGCTGCATGTGGGGTTCAACAACCCTAACCTCGCGGGCAAGATCATTTACAACGGTCCTGCAGGCGCGTTGGGCGTGGACAAGATCGCGACCTTTGAGATGGGCTTTGCGCTGATTCTCTTTACCCTCTTTGTGGTGCTCAACCTCATCAACTCCCGCTCGGGCCGCGCCATCATGGCCATCCGCGACAGCCGCATTGCTGCGGAGTCCGTGGGTTTGAACGTCACCAAGTACAAGATGATGGCCTTTGTCACCTCCGCTGTACTGGCGGGCATGGCAGGCGCGCTGTATGGATTGAACTACTCCACCGTTACGGCGGCGAAGTTCAAGTTTGATACCTCCATTCTGGTGCTGGTGTTTGTGGTGCTGGGCGGTATCGGCAACATCCGTGGCTCCGTGGTTGCGGCGACTGCGCTGACGCTCCTGCCTGAGCTCCTGCGCTCCTTCAGCACCTACCGCATGCTGGTGTATGCCATCGTGCTGATCCTGGTGATGCTGGCGACCAACAGCCCCATTCTCAAGAATCTGTGGGCGCGCGTGATGCCTGCAATTCACGATGATGCTGGAGAAAAAGCTATCCAGCCTGGAGGAAAAGCTGCTACCCAAGAAAGCCGGAAAGGTAGGTGACAAGGCATGACGCAGCAGAAGAAGCGGCTCGTAGACACCAAGATGGTGCCGGTGCCCAGCCTCTCCATCGTTCCTGAACGCGATGTGGATAAGCGCCCTGTGCTGGAAACCCGCCATCTGAGCATTGAATTCGGCGGCCTCAAGGCCGTGGAGGACTTCAACATCGCCGTGGGCCAGACAGAGATCTGCGGCCTGATCGGCCCCAACGGCGCGGGAAAAACCACGGTGTTCAACCTGCTGACCAAGGTGTATCAGCCCACCACCGGTACGGTGCTGATCAATGGCAAGGATACTGCCGGCATGAACACCGAGCAGGCCAACCGTATGGGCATTGCCCGTACCTTTCAGAATATTCGCCTTTTCAGCAACATGAGCGTGGAGGATAATGTTCGCATTGGCCTTCACAACCAGGTGCGGTACGGTATGTTTTCCGGCATTTTGCGCCTGCCGCAGTTCTGGCAGGGCGAAAAGAAGCAGCACGAAAAGGCGCTCGACCTCCTGTCCATCTTCGGCATGCAGGATATGGCGGATGTAAAGGCTGGCAGCCTGCCCTATGGCGCACAGCGCCGCCTGGAGATCGTTCGCGCCCTGGCAACCAATCCGTCCCTGCTCCTGCTGGATGAGCCCGCCGCCGGTATGAACCCCCATGAGACGGAAGAACTGATGCAGAATATCATCAAGATTCGCGATCAGTTCCAGATTGCCGTGATGCTGATTGAGCATGATATGAATCTGGTCATGGGTATATGCGAGGGCATCTGCGTGCTGAACTACGGCCGCATCATTGCCAAGGGTACGGCGGATGAGATTCAGTCCAATCCCGTGGTCATTGAGGCCTACCTCGGATCGCAGAAAAAGGAGGACGCCTGATGAGCCTGCTGAAAGTTGACGACATTCATGTGTACTACGGCGCAATCCACGCCATCAAGGGTATCTCCTTTGAGGTCAACGAGGGCGAGATCGTGACGCTGATCGGTGCAAACGGCGCGGGCAAATCCACGACGCTGAACACCGTTGCAGGCCTGCTTCGTCCCCGTACGGGTGCAATGACCTTTGATGGCAAGAACCTCATCGCTACGCCCTGCAACAAGACGGTTTCGCTGGGCATGGCGCTCTGCCCTGAGGGACGGCGTATCTTCCAGCAGATGACGGTGCGCGAGAACCTTGAAATGGGAGGCTTCACCCGTCCTGCGGCGGAAATTCCTGCTTCCATGGAGGAGATGTTCCAGCGCTTTCCCCGCCTCAAGGAACGCGAGAAGCAGATTGCCGGAACCCTCTCCGGAGGCGAGCAGCAGATGCTGGCCATCGCCCGCGCGATGATGTCCAAGCCTCGCCTGCTCATGCTGGATGAGCCCTCGATGGGTCTGGCGCCCATCCTGGTGGAGCAGATATTCGATATCATTAAGGAGCTCCATGCGGCGGGTGTGACCATCCTGCTCGTTGAACAGAATGCGCAGATGGCTCTTTCCATTGCCGACCGCGCCTACGTGCTGGAAACCGGCAAGATCATCATGTCCGGCGCGGCGGACGATCTACTGCACAATGACGATGTGCGCAAGGCGTACCTGGGAAATTGATTTTTTGCGGCTTGTTCTGTTTTCGCAGGCAGGCCGCTTTTTGAATGCCAAATTATGTAGGGTAACTTCATTCAAATTTCCCTTTTTGACAATGGCAGAATGAGTTGGCATACATACCGATCACAAAATGGTCATCGCTTACTTCCGTGGTCCCTCTGCAGGTGGGGGCTTCGACCCATTCTAATACCGCCTCCTGCTGCCACAAAGGTACGTTCAGGTCGTGGGCGATGCGAGGACCCCGTGCGAGCTATAGCATGACCAACAAGGAATACAAGATTTCCTTCTCCAAACAATCACACGTGCGCAACTTCGGCCGAAGGAAATCAACCGCATCGCGAAAAGGGTGTCGAGAGGCATCGCGCCGAAACGCCTCCCCAGTGGGGAGTTCGCCGAAGGCGAAAGTGACAAGCGATGTTGGAACGAAAGCCCTTCGCGGGGTACAGGGGCAGAGCCCATGACTGCTGGAGGCCCTGGACTGAGGTCGCCCTGCAAATTATCCATCCCCCTCTTGCCAATTCCCCTGAAGCGCTGTATAATAATCATGGTTTGATATGCAAATCCTCTACTATGATGATAGAAACGGAGACGATCAACATGGCGATGAATCTCAAGCTGACCGGTGTGAACGGCTTTGTGAACCAGTCCGAAATGGATAATATGTCCTCGCTGATGGGCACTGTGAACGAGGCGCTGCTGTCCGGCAAGGGTGCGGGCAATGACTTCCTGGGCTGGCTCGATCTGCCGGTGAATTATGACAAGGAAGAGTTCGTGCGCATCCAGAAGGCGGCGAAGAAGATCCAGGGCGAGAGCGAAGTCCTCGTTGTGATCGGCATTGGCGGCTCCTACCTGGGCGCCCGCGCGGCGATTGAGTTCGTCAACGGCCAGATGTACAATGGCGTCCGCCCCGAGGGCATCCCGGAGATCTATTTTGCGGGCAACAACATCTCTTCTTCCTACCTGAATGATATCATCAAGATCATCGGCAAGCGCGATTTCTCCGTGAACATTATCTCCAAGTCCGGTACGACCACCGAGCCCGCCATCGCCTTCCGCGTCTTCAAGAAGATGCTGGAGGAGAAGTACGGCAAGGAGGGCGCGAAGAGCCGCATCTATGCCACCACCGACAAGGCGCGTGGGGCACTGAAGAACCTGGCCAATGTCGAGGGTTACGAGACCTTCGTTGTGCCGGATGACGTGGGCGGCCGCTTCTCCGTGCTGACGGCTGTGGGTCTGTTGCCCATTGCTGCTGCCGGTATCGATATTGAGGCCATGATGAAGGGCGCTGCCGAGGCGCGCGAGATCTGCAAGGATGGCACCATCGAGACCAACCCCTCCATGAAGTATGCCGCGTTGCGCAACATCCTCTACCGCAAGGGCAAGAATACCGAGATTCTGGTGAACTACGAGCCTGCGCTCACCATGATGGGCGAGTGGTTCAAGCAGCTCTTCGCCGAGAGCGAGGGCAAGGACAACAAGGGCATCTTCCCCACTGCGGCGAATTTCTCCACCGATCTTCACTCCATCGGCCAGTTCATTCAGGACGGCACCCGCAACCTGTTTGAGACCGTTATCTGGGTCAAGGAGCCCCGGAGCGAGGCTTACATTGAGGAGGCGGCTGAGGACATCGACGGCCTGAACTATCTGGCTGGCAAGTCCGTGCAGTTTGTGAACAGCAAGGCCTATCAGGGCACGCTGATGGCGCACATGGACGGCGGCACCCCCAACATCATCATCGAGATCGACGAGGCGGACGCGTACCACTTCGGCTATCTGTGCTACTTCTTCGAGAAGGCCTGTGGTCTTAGCGGCTACCTGCTGGGTGTGAATCCCTTCGACCAGCCCGGCGTGGAGGCCTATAAGAAGAACATGTTCGCCCTGCTGGGCAAGCCCGGCTTTGAGGCCCGCAAGGCGGAGCTGGAGGCTCGCCTGTAAGGCGTCTGCCTGCATGCCGGTTTCCGGGCAGAGTCTGCCCAAGTGACCAGGGCAGACAACGGTGATGCGGATTCCATGGAGCGCTGATCTCGGTATGGGGTCAGCGCTCTTTTCGCAGAAAATGAGGTGACCGATGTGACGCCCGAAGAGGTTATGCTGTATTACCGGCTCCTTCTGGTGGATATGCCGGAACGGTATGAGGCGGCGCTGGCGCAGCACCTGGAGCAGGAGGAGCCGCTGAGTGAGCTGGTACTGGCGCTTTCTGTGTGCAGGGACAGACAGGAAACGCTGGACGTGCTGGACCATCATTTGCACAGCTGCCAGCCCGACCTGGAGGCTGTCGAGGCGCTGCTGCGCGAGGAGGTCACCGGGCGCTACGAGCGCGGCGAGATTAATGAGGAGCAGTGGCTCGCGATCATGCGCAGCGCATGCTGGCAAAGCGAGTTGGCGCTGTACCCTGCACTGGCTGTGCTGGACGAAATCGCCGACATGGCTGGGGATGGCATCTGTAGCCGGGAAACATACCGGCTGTGCGTGCAGGCAGTCATCCGGGGTGAGCGGATGCCGGATTACTGGAAGCTGGACAGGGAACTTCGCCGTGAGAAAGCGAAGACCCTCCCTTGCAGCGAGGACGGAAAACAACCACAGAGGAGAATATTCCCCATGCTTAAGAAATTCATCGGCGATAAAGCATTTTATCGAAATGTGCTGCACATCCTGATCCCGCTGGTCATTCAGCAGGGCATTTCGAGCTTCGTGAGCCTGCTGGACAACGTCATGGTTGGCGGCCTTGGTACAGAGGCCATCAGTGCGGTGGCCATCGTCAATCAGATTCTGATGGTGTATAATCTCGCCATCTTTGGCGGTTTGTCCGGCGCATCGATCTTCGGCGCGCAGTTTGCAGGCAAGAAGGATTATGACGGAATGCGCTACACCTTCCGCTTCAAGCTGTACTTCGGCTGGGTGCTGACGCTGCTGGGGATCGGCATTTTCCTGCTGTTCGGCGATTCGTTCATCCAGCTCTTCCTGCAGGGTGAAAGCAATGGCGGCGATCTGACACTGGCGCTGCAGGAGGGCAAGGATTACCTGAGCATGATGCTCTGGGGCCTGATTCCCTTCATGCTTGTGCAGACCTACGCTGGTACGCTGCGCGAAACAGGAGAAACCTTCGCGCCCATGGTGGCATCGATCATCGCCATTTTGACGAATCTGGTGCTCAACTACTGCCTGATTTTCGGTCATTTCGGATTCCCGGCGATGGGCGTGCGTGGTGCGGCGCTGGCGACGGTCATTTCCCGTTATGTGGAGATGGCGTATGTGCTGGTACATGCCCACCGGAGCACGGAACGATATCCCTTCGTCAGAGGTGTATACAGGAGCCTGCATGTGCCGGGGGAGCTGGTGAAGAAGATTGCCATCACCGGTTCGCCGCTGCTGCTTAACGAGATTGCCTGGTCGCTGGGCATGACCTTCATCAACCAGTGCTATTCCGTGCGCGGACTGAGTGCATTGGCGGCGCTGAATATCACCTCCACCGCATGGAATCTGTTCTGCGTGCTGATGTTTGCCATGGGCAACGCCGTGTCCATTATGGTGGGCCAACACCTGGGCAAGGGCGACAAGCAGGGCGCCCGCGATACGGATACCAAGCTCCTTTTCCTCACGGTGGTCATCCATGTGGTGATGGGCGCGCTGCTGATGCTCTTTGCTGGCGTCATTCCTCTGCTCTACAATGTGGAGCCGGAGGTGCGTGAGCTGGCACGTCAGCTGCTGGTCGTGGCTGGCGCATCGCTGCCTATCCACGCGTTCCTTCACGCAACGTACTTCACCATCCGCTCCGGCGGTAAGACGGTCATCACCTTCCTGTTTGACAGCGTCTACACCTGGCTGGTGCCCGCGGTGTTGGCCTTCGTGCTCAGCCGCTACACTGACTGGGACATTGTGTGGGTGTACTTCTGCATTCAGTTCATTGATGTGGTGAAGCTGGTGATCGGCCTGATCATGCTCCGATCGGACTTCTGGGCAAATAACGTGGTGGACAGCGTGTCCTCGAAATGAGAATGAATCTGGCTCCTGCCGGAAAGCGCGAGAGCAGCAGAACTGAACAACTGCATAGAAAAAGAGCGCACGTCAGCCATTGGCTGTATCACCGCCCTTCGGGTGGTGAATAAGTGCGCTTTTGTTTTCCGTGTTCAGCGGCAAATTGGGAATTTATGAAATATTAAGTTCATAACATGCATTTATTCAAGGTGCGCTATAATATCCAGCGGTTCTTCTGCCACAAGGAAACCATCTATGTTATCGCGTTTTCGGGGGTGCTGATTCGTATACCATTTTGCCTGAATTGCCTTCATGCCAGCTTTTTTTGCTCCTGCGAGTTCATTGCTGCCTCCATCTCCTACAAAGATGCACTCTCCCACATCAACGCCTAATCGTTCTGACACTTCCACGTATATACAGGAATCTGGCTTTTTCATATGTACTTCATAAGATAATACTACTTCATCAAAATACTTGTATAATTCAGAATTTTTAAGTGCTTTTACTTCTTCCGAGGAGCAATTGCTTATGATAGCCGTTTGCAACCCCATCTCTTTTAGAGCCCTCAGTAGCTGAAATACCTTTGGATGCACATGCTCAAAACATACAGATTTTGTTTTTACTCTTTTGTCGATAATATTGGCTATTGTCGCATTGTCAACATATTTTTCGCAATTTTTGCAGACATATAGAATTGAATCTTCAAAGCTTATACTTCCTATATATCGGTCTTGCTCCTTCGCATCCCAAAGAACGTCGAATTTCGCCCGATCAATGTCCAAGTCTGCACACATCTCATTTTTAGTATATTTTCTGTGTCCCCATTCCGTAATTAAGGTTTCAAATAAATCAAAAATGACCACTTTATATTTCATAAAGTTCTCCCTTAATGTGTTTATCAAATTCAAGCTTGTCGCATTCATTCTATCACAGCAAATAAGTAATAGCAAGCGATGTAAGCTGTCATGACTTGCTGCTACGAATGCTTCGGAATCTGAGTGCTGCCATTCGCCGCAAATGAGCCGCGGTTATGGTGCACTGTGAAGGAAAAACTTTCTTCGCACCATACCTGCTGCGGCAGGAGCTTTTCAAACATCGTCAGTTATGATATAATAAGCCCAATCATCACAAAGGATGTGATTCTGATTCAGACCGTTCCATACCGTTACCGCCACCTGCCCATTGGGGGAGGCGGTTATGTGACAGGCTTCCACTTTCACCCGAGCGATGCACGGGTGCTGTATTGCCGTACGGATATTGGCGGCGTTTATCGCTTCGACGGCGATGCTCAGCGCTGGGTGAGTCTGATTGATCATGTGACGCCCCTTGATCTGAGTGAAAGCTATCCCATCTCTGTGGCGCTTGATCCGGCGCGTCCGTCCCGGCTGTATATCGCCAGCGGTACAAGGGCTCCGGGCGGCGGCAGACTGAGCATATCGAATGATGGCGGCGCGACCTTCCGCATGCATGCGATGCCCTGCACCATTCATGGGAACTTCCATGGCCGTGGGGCAGGGGAGCGGCTGCTGCTGGCTGCGGATGGCACGCTCTGGTACGCCAGCCAGCTGGAAGGCCTGTTTGTCTCCCGGGATGAGGGCGTCAACTGGCAACAGGTGGAGTGCTTCCCAGAGACGGCGTGTACCTTCATTGCCCAACAGGGGAACGTGCTGCTGGTGGGCACGGAGGGATTGAAGCAGCGCAGGGAGGCGCAGCGCGGGCACAGCCTCTATGCATCCTTTGATGGCGGTGCAACCTTTGTGCCCGTCAGCCAGCCCGCTTATGTGCCGGTGGAGGGCAGCAGGCTGCAGGGGCTGGTTGCCCAGCGCTGTGCCTTTGACGACGATTATGCCTATGTCAGCTATTCCGCCAACGGCAGACGCTCGCAGGTGGTTGAGCATGGCTATACCTGCGACTGCGGAGACTGCTCCGGCGGATGCATGGCGCGCTACCGCCTTATGGAGGGCGGCCTTGGCCCGGCGGAGGACATCACCCCTGTGCGAGGCGACTGGGGCTACTGCGCGGTTGACAGCAGGCATGGTCTGCTGATCACTGCGTCCATCTGCAAGAACCCGGACGACAGCATTTGGCTCTCCCGGGATCAGGGGGAGAGCTGGACGGAGATCCTCTGCGGTATGGGTGTGGGGCAGATGGACTTCCGGTTGCCCTATATGCGCCCCCGCTGCAATGGCGGCGGTAATCTTGTGCATTGGATGACGGACGTCAAGCTGGATCCGCACCAGAAAGGGACGGCGTGGTTCAATACTGGCACGGGCGTGTTCCGCACGCAGGACGTGACAGCGGAGGTCGTCACTTTCACCGACTGGTGCGACGGGATGGAGGAAACCGTCCATCTGGGGGTGTATGCACCGCCATCGGGCGATGTGCAGGTATTGGACATGATCGGCGATCTGGGCGGCTTTGCCTTTCGGGATATCGACAGGCATTGCGACAATTCCTTTGCAGATGGCGAGGGCAACCGCTACATCACCTGCATCAATGCCGACTGGCCGGATGCTGATCCTGCGCACCTGGTTGTGACGGCACGCGGCAACTGGAAGGGAAAGACCAAAGGCGGGCTCATCGTCAGCTATGACGGCGCAAGGAGCTGGACGCGGCTGGACATGCCTATGGGGCTCGACCCGGAGCTCGATGCGCTCCTGACGCGCATCAGCGGCATCAATATCAATGCGGGCTGGGTCGCGCTTTCGGCGGATGGCACAGCCATCGTGTGGGCGGTGGCGGATCGCTTTCAGCTGCACGCACGGTATGTGATCGTCAGCCATGATGGCGGCAGATCGTTTGTCCGCAGCAGCGTGCTTGATCTTGAAGGAAATGCGGCTCCGGGATTGATGAAGCCCCTGGCTGATCGCTGTGATCCGCGCATCTTCTATGGCTTTGGCGAGGCTGGTCAGCTCTATGTTTCCCGGGATGGAGGCCTAACCTTCCAGCAGAAGAACGCGCCTGAGAGCTTCCCAAAGGCCCAGTTTGGCCTGATTGACGGTATCGACAAAACGGAAATCCGTGTGGCAGGCGGCGAGGCAGGGGTAATCTATCTTTCCGCCATGGAGCATGGCGCATGGAAGCTTGTTTATGACAGGACGTGCGACGCCTTCCATGCCCGCCGCATGACGGATGAAGGCGACACCGTCTACGCCCTTGGGCTGGGCCTTGGCCGGGAGGGCGGAGATTACCTGACGGAGCCCAAGATGCTCTATATGGCCGCAGTCATCCGGGGAGAATACGGTTTTTACTGCACACCGGATGAAGGAGCATCCTTCGTCCGGATCAACAACGCTCATCAGATGTACGGCGATCCCTGGTCGATTGACGGCGACTGCCGCGTCTTTGGACGGTTTTACATTGCCACAGGGTCAAGCGGACTGCTGTATGGCGACATCAATAAGGAGGAATAACCCATGCGCTTTGAACAATCCGGTAACCGCCTGATCATCCATGATGGCGTGACGCAGCTGTGGATCGATCCCTGGGGCTCTGACAGCGTCCGTATCCGCATGACTGCCGAGCCTGAAATGGACTGTCATGACTGGGCCCTCACCGAGGAAATGCCCGCCGTCACCCCGGTCATCACCTTTGAGGAAATCGACACCACCGACCCCTGGTACAAAGGAGAAGCGTGGGCGAATCACCATCAAAAGGGCGTACAGGCGCAGTTTATCAACGGCAAGCTGACGGTGAAGATTTCCTATGAGGGCTGGCTGAGCTTCTACAACGACAAGGGCGAAAAGTTGACGGAGGAATACTGGCGCAACCGCAACCGTATCAACCGCTATTCGACCTCTCTGCGCATCCCGGCAAGGGAACTGAAGGCCATTCCCGGCACGTCGGATTACAGCCTGTCCGCCCGCTTTGAGGCTTTTGATGACGAGATGATCTTCGGCATGGGCCAGTATCAGGATAAGCACCTGAACAAGAAGGGCGCGACGCTCGAACTGGCCCACCGCAATTCCCAGGCCAGCGTTCCCTTCTATGTGTCCAGCCGAGGCTACGGCTTTTTGTGGAACAACCCGGCCATCGGCACGGCGACCTTTGCCACCAACCGCACCGAGTGGACGGCGCGCTCTACCAGGAAGCTGGACTATTACATCACCTGCGGCGATACCCCGGCGGACATTGAACGCAACTACTCTGCTGCCACAGGCCGTACGCCCATGATGCCTGAATACGGCATGGGCTATTGGCAGTGCAAGCTCCGCTACCGCACGCAGGACGAGCTGATGACCGTTGCCCGCGAGCACAAGCGCCGCGGACTCCCGCTGGATGTGATCGTGGTGGATTTCTTTCACTGGACGCGCCAGGGCGACTTCAAGTTTGAGCCGCTGGACTGGCCTGATCCCGATGCGATGGTGAAGGAACTCAAGGAAATGGGCGTCGAGACCGTCGTATCCGTCTGGCCAACCATTGATTCCCGGAGCGAGAATTACGGCGAAATGGCAGATCGCGGCTACCTTGTGCGCACCGACCGCGCCAAGGATACCATGACATGGATGGGAGAGACCGTCTACTTCGATGCGACTCACCCCGGTGCGCAGAAGTTCGTGTGGGACAAATGTCGCCAGAATTATTACACCAAGGGCATCCGCTGCTTCTGGCTGGATGAGGCCGAGCCGGAGTATGACTGCTATGAGTTCGATAACTACCGCTACCATGCAGGCCCGGCGCTCCAGTGCAGCAACATCTACCCTGTTGGGTATGCCAAGGGATTCTATGAGGGCCTGAAGGCCGAGGGCGAGAAGGAAGTCTTGTCCCTGGTGCGCTGCGCATGGGCGGGCAGCCAGAAGTACGCTGTGCTAACCTGGTCGGGCGATATCCATTCCTCCTTCCGGGCCATGCGGGAGCAGCTGCAGGCAGGCCTGTCCATGCAGATGGCGGGCATCCCGTGGTGGACGAGCGATATCGGCGGCTTCATGGGCGGCGACATCTCCGACCCGGCCTTCCGGGAGCTCCTTGTGCGCTGGTTTGCCTGGGGATGCTTCAACCCGGTCTTCCGCATGCACGGTGAGCGCTCCCCCTGGTATGAGCGCGAGCAGGAGTACCGCAACGGTGTGCGCCAGATCACCTCCGGGCAGGATAACGAGGTCTGGGCATTCGGCGATGATATTTACCCCATGCTGACCCGTTACCTCTTTATCCGCGAGCGTCTGCGCCCCTATGTTCGTCAGCTCATGCAGGATGCTCATCAGACCGGCGCGCCCGTCATGCGTCCGCTGTTCTATGAGTTCCCGCAGGATACACAGGCCTGGCAGGTGGAGGACTGCTACATGTTCGGCCCCGATCTGCTGATCGCCCCTGTGATGGAGGCAGGCGCTACCACCCGCAGTATCTATCTGCCCGCAGGCGCCACCTGGAAGGACGCCTATACCGGCGAGGTGTATGCGGGAGGCCAGAAGGTCACGGTGCCTGCGCCCATTGATATCATCCCTGTGATGCTCCGCGATGGCAAGGACTATCCGATCTATCATGAATGAGGAGAGACATATGCAATCAATCCGCCTTTACGATATGCCGCGCTGCAGGATGATCGCGTCCCCCGCAGGCATGTTTGGAGAACCGGCGCTGGACCGCTTTTGCGAGTGGCTCAGCCATCAGCCGCGGACGCTGTTTCCCCGGGACTTCCTGACCTTCGATGATTCCGACCCGGCGCATCCCGGCTTCCGTTGGCTCTACGTTTATGACGAGGATATGGAATTGCCCGATGCGGCAGAGGTGATTGACTTTCCCGGCGGTATGTACGCCGTGGCAACCGGTATCGACCAGCAGACGGACAAGGTCGCGATGGACAAAGCCGTGGCGGAATTCCTGACACAGCATGGCATGGCCCTGGATGGCGGCCGCAAGGAATTGGGGCACATCATCACATCGCCCCGGGTGCATGACCGGCTGGGGTATGACCAAATGGATTACTGGTATCCGATCAAATGAGGCAGGGGAGTGCAGCTGTACTCCCTGCGGGGTATCAAAAAAGTGGCCCATGGCCACTTTTTTGAGTTTTGTACTCCGGCACTGGTCGGGTTTAAAGGCCCTCCCAGCCGTTCCTCCGTTTAAGGAATGTTTTCGGCAGAGCCCGAGGGAGGGGCTTGCCCTGACGAACAAGGTTAATGCTTGCATTGACCACAGTGCAGCCAGCGCAGGGCTCTGTGCCGTATGATGGACGAGTCTGAAAATGTACCGCCAGCGTGGCGGATAGACGAGTCGAAGACTCCCACGCGATACGATGATAGTCAGAGGGCCTGCGGCCCTCCGACACTTCCCATTTTGGACAGTCGGAGTGCAGTTCAGCTGCACTCCCTTTTTGCGACCTTGAATTGTCAAGTCAAGTGCAACAGCTGATTGAAGAAAACTTCAAAGGGAGATCTCCAGCCGAGGCATTTGCGCGGACGAAGATTGATTTTGTTGGTAAAGGCAGCGAAGAACGCAGGATCGAATGATTCCAAGTCAG
>JAFUOR010000105.1 GCA_017481825.1 Clostridia bacterium | reverse complement strand
GAAAAACAAAGAAGATTTCTGAGGAAACCCAGAAGAGGGTCATGGCGCTGTTGGAAGAAAAGCAATACATTCCCAGCATGGCTGGTATTTTGCTGGCCCGGAACTCTTCCAGAATTATCGGCGTGTTCGTAAATGACCATGTTATATTATAAGACTTGGAGTTTACTCTAAGTCAAGAGGCTTGCAAGTAAAATACCAAGTCATTACATGCTCCTGAGCACAATTTATGAACCGTGTTATATGGCAATCTATGATAATAAATGCATTTGGTAGCAAGGAGCGATATGTTTTCTGAACTACTTGGTTAATTTCTTTATTCACTCTGATTCTACCTTATCCACCAATAATTGCGCAGAATTTTCTATTGTGGACGATAACTGGGCTATTGTGGACGATTGCAGTAAACGTCCACAATAGGGAGGGTTTTAAGGAAAAAAGTAGAATTTTTGCAGAAAAAGATCCCCAGATAAAGAGAAAAAAGGCCAGACAGGGACAATCCCCATCCAGTCAAATGACGCCGTATATTCGATTTATTGCGCCGTGAAGGGCGCTTTTGTCGTTATAGCCCTATATTCTGACGCTTTATCAGTCTATAAGTGCAAAAAGAATCACCCACGCTTTGTATCAAAACATGGGTGATTTGATGGCAGGGGCACTAGGACTCGAACCCAGAACAAAGGTTTTGGAGACCAATTACCATATTATTCCATTTTGGTGACATAATATTGTAGGAACTTTTGCTTGATTTGTCAAGCCTCAATACATTCGCACACTCCCTCACAAACACTCACATTCTAAAACAAATTCGACAATGACCCTCCATTGATGGATGCTGTAATCAGTTGCCCCTGCCATATTTGTTGGTATTCATAATGGTGTATGACAATTTTGGCAAAACAATAGCAGAAGCACCACCATTCCCTTTGTGGATTGGTGGTGCTATTTTGTTTATGCCTGTTCCAACGCCTTGACCTTGCGATAGAAGGTTGCCTTTGTCATCCCTGCCTGTTTCATTGCCTCTACGGCTGTCATATTGCCCTGTTTCCACGCCTCTATAATGGCGGTGAAGTTGTCGCAGGGTTTGATTTCGGGGCGTCCCATGCGTCCCTCCTGCTTGGCTATGGCGATGCCCTCTGCTTGCCTACAAAGGATTTGTTCGCGTTCAAACTGTGCGAGGCTGGCGAACACAGACAGCATGAACCGCCCTGCTGGCGTGGATGTGTCTATCTGTTCCTTTTGCGAAACAAATGCAACACCTTTTTTATTCAGCACATCAATGATATTCAGCAGGTCGCGTGTATCTCTTGCGAGGCGGGAATAACTTTCGACCTCTACCACATCGCCCTCACGCACATAGTCCAGCATGGCTTGGAGTTGCGGGCGGTTGGTATCCTTTCCGCTGATTTTCTCCAAATAAACCTTATCATACTGTGCCTTGTCCTGCTCCTGGCGGGCAGTGTTCTGTTCCTTGGTGCTGACGCGGATATACTTAATGCGTGCCATGTGATACACTCCTTTCGACAGGCACATAGTATCATGGGTGTATCATAATGTCAAGCGAAATTTGGGACGTTTCTAAATTTGATTTTCGATCTTGTGATACGCGGATTTGACGCGGTTTTGAGCGTATCACAAAGTATAGTATTTGAGACGCATAGGGCGGGGGTGTGTTTCGGGAAAAATACAAATCAAACCTCCATACATCTATTGATGTGGTCTCCGCTCCCACTAAATGATGTTTTGATTTTGAAAGACGGTGGAGGACGAAAGAGGATAAGAGAATACACCTGATTCTCATATATCTATGAAGAAATAAGAAAGGAGGGTCTTTGTTATGGAGAAAGAACACTTGACCTGTATTTCGGTACGCTTGACCGATAAAGAATACAAAGCCATTCAGGCAATGGCAAAGCAGGATTTTACAACAATGTCAGGTATTCTCCGCAAACTGTTGCGGGATGCCATTGAAAGGGGGCAGAACTATGGGGCATAAGATGGATATGCTGAACCATCACCGCAAGATTGTAGGGCAGTATGGTTCTATGATGGATGATTTCGGGCGGGCTTACAATGATATGTAGTTACGCTGGTTGGAGGCAGAAGCCTTTGAAGAGATGAAGCAGGAGGTCTTACAATCATTGCGTGCTGAAATGGCAAAAGCCAACAGCGATAACGCAAAGCAGTTCGCGGGGGAAGTTGATAAGGCATTCAAATCATTGGGCTTCAAATGATGTTGGGGAGTGTTTCGCCGTGCGAAACGCTCCCCCTATTGCGTTGTCACCTGCGAGGCAGGGGCAACGCAGAATAGCACGCCATTATTGTATGGGTCTTATAGGAATACCAACAGAATTGGCATTATACAGGGTCACTGATAACGGTGAAGCGATAATTGCCCCTGCGTCCCTCTGTTACTTTGTAGCCCGATGCGACTATCCTACGTTTTACGGTAGTCCATCCGCACAACCGCCCTGACGCGTTTCGCAGGTTCAGCACCTCACATAATTTCTCTTTATCCGCCCGATACAGCGGGCAGTCAAGGAAATAATCAGGCATATTGATGATGGTGCTATCGGTTGCGGGGAGATACAGGCAGGAAAGGTCATTGTTGATGCGTCCCCGCACCTGAACCTGCGTATCTTCATCCCCGCTATGAACGATGGCATAATCCATCGGCGATTTAATTTTGATACTTGTTTCACTACTGGCGTTTATGATAAACAAGTTGTATTCAGGTGGGAGTGTATAGTGTTTTAGCACCTGCTCCCGCACGTTCAATTGCTCTTGGGTCATTTCGTGGTCGGTGTTGCTGATACTCCACACCGATACAGGGTTGAACCCCATTTCGTGGGCGGTCTGCTCCATTGCTTTCATCGTCGTAATGTGCGACACATATAACAGCCCCGTCTGGTGGAGGCTGATGCGGTTTAGCACCTCATCAATATTGGTGTAGTGTATCACCTGTTTCGTTTCATAATGGATGACCTCATTATCATCAATCGGGATGCGGTGCTTGGGTGTATCGAACTCATTTTCAACCTGTGTCGGTGTTGCGGTCAATGCGACAACCTTTGTATGGTCGTTTCGCACCGCCCGCTCCAATCCCCTCTTGGCAATGGAATGATAGTTGGGTTGTTTGGAAAAATATTGGAACTTGATAAGGCTGTGGAGTTCATCGCAAATAATATAATCAAAATGGCGGTGGAAATCCGGGTCTCTATCCAGTAGCACACCAAACTTTGCGTATGTAATAATCACAATCCGTTGGTTGGTCTCAAACATATCGTTATCGAAATTGATACCCTCCAATTCATCCGTCCAAAGATGATAAAGAGGACGGGCGTTATAGTTTTGAAGGATTTGTTCTTTGCCATTGATGGTATCAATCAAATACACAATCTTGTGTGCGGGGTCTGGCACGGTGGAGGGTATCGCGGTCAATGCGAAGTATGTTTTACCGCTCCCCGTGGGGGATTTGATAATGTTGAGTTCATCGTGTTTCAACATTTCAGGTTTCACAATCTGTGACAGATACTTTGTGCCGATAATAGGCAATCACCTCTCATATTTTATTTGAAATGTATGATTCATTTCTTTATGTATATATTATAACAAATTTTTATATGAAAATCAAAGAAGCACGCTTCTTATCAAGGCTTTTCACGGGTGAATCAAGGGAAAACACATCATTCTGCGTGATATTCCGGTATTTCATTGTATTATACCCCGTTTATATAGCGAAACACAGCAGAATACATCACAACAGTGTGAAACGCTACGGATTTGTGATGTATTACCGTATTTTCTTGTATAAACACCGCATATCGACGGAATATATATAAATTCACCAAAAACACTTGACACTTTGCGGGGGGGGGTATAATAAAACTACCAAATTCAAGGGAGGAATAAATATGCGTATCATTCTCGACACCGACAAGAAGACCATCACTGTACCGTGGAACTATCAGGACAAACTGAACGCGATGAATGCGATGATTATGGAAATCACGCACGACGAGAGCAAGAAAAAGACCTTCAAGGGTTACATTGACGAGATTTGGCAGGAGTGTATGAAGGACAGCGACAAGCACGTTGTCACCGGCAAGAAGCCCGCAAAGCCTGTCAAGGGTGGCTGATAAAGGGCGGTGAATACCAATGGCAAAGCGAGTAACGCCCGCTGAAATCGTGGAGATGAACCGTCTTTACAATGAATACGGTAACTTTGCCGAAGTGGGACGACGCTTGGGTCGTAGCGGTTCTACTGTGGCAAAGTATATCAAGTTGAATGGAACACCGAAGATTGTGGCACATACTTTCAAGGAAGTTGTGCGGGATATATGAATGTAGGAGAAGGTATGAACAATGTGCGTATAATTCTCTTGTCTCTTGTCATAATAGTTATAGTATTCAAATATTTGGCTGAATGTTTCTATGATGTTGCAAAGATAAAGGGACATAGTGACAGAAAGTATTTTTGGATTTGCTTTATATTTGGCATTTTCGGTTACCTTCTTGTGATTGCCTTGCCTGACCGTCTCAGCAACAAGGTCAAGGAAGAAACCGATGATGATACTGATAAAAACACAGACTTTGAATTTGTCTAACCGCAGTACCTATATTTCTTTCAGCCTCCCTCCCCACCGAGGGAGGCGATTTTCTACCCTCCCCCCGCCAATTCTGTCTATATCCATAAGGAATACCAACAAAATTGGCAAACCCTCTGCGGTGGAGGGACACACGCACCTTCACAACAACATATCATCAATGAAAGGTCATAGAAAGGACGATGTATGACCGCATCCATTTCTTTGACTACCTACATTGCGGAATGGCTCACCACATTCAAGGAAACCACTGTCAAGCAATCCACCTATGACCGCTTACTGACCTCCGCGAGGGCGTTGGAGGAATACGACATATCTAACAAGCCGATTGGGGAAATCACCTGTGTTGATATTCAGCGGTATGTAAATGACCTCACGAAACGCGGTTACAGCCTCACAACCATCAAGAAGCAAATGCGAATTGTGACCGCACCGCTCAAACAAGCCTCCGCCCTACACATCATACCAGCAGACCCAGGCGTTGGGATACGCTTGCCCTCACGTTACAATGTATTGAAGCCTGAACGCCTGATTGAAGCCTACAACGACAAAGAACAAACCGCCCTGCTGGATGTGTTATCCAGAGGACAGCGAAAGGGGTATCCCGCTATTGCGTTGATGATTGAAACAGGGTTGCGTGTGGGCGAGGTGCTTGCTTTGCGATGGCAGGACGTTCAGTTATCCCGCAAACGCATCAATGTGCGGAACACAGTTGTCAGGTTGGCGAATAAGAAGCAGTCCTTCGTTCAGGACAGCGTGAAAAGCGAAAGTAGCAGGCGAAGCGTTCCCCTCACACCAACAGCCATTTGTCTGTTGGAGGATTTGTTTGTCACCAAACGCAGCGAATGGGTTTTCACCAACAGCGATGGGGAACGACTCTCATACGAGGCACTACGATACCAGACACGCAAAGCCTGTACCGAAGCAGGGATAGAATACAGGGGCGAACACGTCTTTCGGCACACATTCGCCACAAATTGCTATCATAGGGGCATAGATGTCAAGATTCTTTCACGCCTCTTGGGACACGCTGATGTGAATATCACGTATAATTTATACATTCACCTGTATGGTGATGGCTTTGATGAAATGTATGATGCTCTGGTGGGGACTGTGTGAAAATGGAGATACGAAAAAGACGCTTACCTTTCGATAAGCGTCTCTGGCAGGGGCACTAGGACTCGAACCCAGAACAAAGGTTTTGGAGACCCACGTGTTACCATTACACCATACCCCTATGTCGCCACGCGACATGAAGTATATTATCACGAATCAGCGCGTATGTCAAGCACAAAATTCAATTTTTTCGCACCGATTTAAATGAACGAATATGTTCGTTAATCTATTGACAAACGACCTGCATTATGTTACGCTACACATAACTCATTTTCTTTAAAGAAAGGATGTATTTCATCATGAAACTGGTTAACAAATCTGTCGTTGTCACCGGTGCCTCCTCCGGCATGGGCAAGGCTATCGTCGAGCTGTTTGTGAAGGAAGGCGCGAATGTCGTGGCGGTTGCCCGCCGTGCGGAGCGCCTGGATGCCCTGAAGGAGTCCCTCAAGGATGCTCCCGGCAAGATGATCGCTTATGTGGGCGACGTGTCCAAGCGCGAAGACTGTGAGGGCATGATCGACGCGGCTGTGGAGGCCTTCGGCAAGCTGGACTGTCTGGTCAACAACGCCGGCGTGATGGATGATATGGCTCCCATTGCCAATGCGTCCGATGAGAAGTACGAGTATGTCATGGGCATCAACGTCTATGGCCCCATGGCTTCCATGCGTAAGGCCTGCCAGGTGTTCCTGGCCCAGGGTAACGGCGGCAACATCATCAACGTGTCTTCCGTCGGCTCCATGCATCAGGCAGCAGGCCCGGTGTACTGCGCGTCCAAGGCGGCCCTCAACGCCATGAGCAAGAACACTGCCTATATGTACAAGAAGGAAGGCATCCGCTGCAACATCATCGCCCCCGGCGGCATCATGACTGAGATCGCTTCTGCCATGGGCCGTCCCGATGTGGATGGCTATACCCGCCTGCAGGGTGTGCTGGGCCTGTCTCCCGCGCCCGGCCAGGCGACCGATATCGCCAATGCTGCCCTGTACCTGGCCAGCGATGACTCCGCCTATGTCAGCGGCGTGATCCTGCCTGTGGACGGCGGCTGGATGTCCTTCTAAGCACATACGAAGCCTTTTGGGGATGCGGAATCAGTCCGCATCTCTTTTTGTCTGGATGAAAAGCGGATTAAAAACGCTCTGTTATCCTTTACGAAAACACCGAACCGTGATACAATATTCTCTATGGGAACCACTGGGGAGGTGAGGGGATGGCATTGTACCGGCGCATCGTGACGTATGTGCGCATGCACGGCGGATGGTACACCCTTCGCCGGGGCTGGCAGATGCTGTCCCAGCGCCTGCTGCGCAGCTATGACCGCGTCTGGCAGCAGGAACGCACGCCGCAACCTGAGCTGGACATGCAGCGCGCCCATCAGCCGGAAGGCGGTCTCATCAGCATCGCCGTACCGGTGTACAATACCAATCCGGTCTATCTGCGGGAGCTGGCAGAGTCCCTGTCCCGGCAGACCTACGCGCAGTGGGAGGCCGTCCTCTACGACGGATGCAGCACAAATGCGGACACTGTCGCTGCGCTGGATGCGATCAGGGATGTGCGTATTCGTGTCATCCACGGCACGGAAAATGCCGGTATCTCCGGCAATACAAACCTCGCCATCGCGGCTTGCCGGGGAGCTTACATCGCCCTGTGTGACCATGATGACACCCTTGCGCCCGACGCCCTGTGGCATATCGCGGAGGTCATCGCGGATGGCGCTCCGGATATGATCTATACCGATGAGGACAAGCTCACCGAGGATGGACGCCTCCACATTGATCCCCATGACAAGCCTGATTTCTGCCCGGATAACCTGCGCAGCGGCAATTACGTCTGCCATCTGATGGCCCTGCGGCGTGAGGTGCTCGAAAGGGCAGGCGGACTGCGCCCTGTATGCGATGGCTCACAGGATCACGATCTTGCTCTGCGCGTCAGCGAGATGACAGATCGCATCGTGCACATTCCGCGCATCCTTTATCACTGGCGCAGGCTCACGACCTCCATGAGCCAGAAAAATCTTGACAGATGCCTGGCTGCCGCCGCCCGCGCTGTGCAGGAGCATATGGCGCGCATTGGCTATCCGGGTAAGTGCACGGTGGAGGATGGCGTGCTGCGGCTGCGTTACGATGTGGATGAGAGCCTCAACGTGCGCACCATCCTTGTATCGGATGCAGACCGCTATGCCTTCATGAACCGAGAGGCCGCCTCAGCTGAGGAAGACGTGCTGCTCTTCCTGGATGAAAGCGTCACCGGCCTGACAGAGGACTTCATCCGCGAGCTTCTCATGTACGCCCAGCGCCGCGACGTAGGCGCCGTTACACCTATGCTGACCGATCAGCGGGGGCGGGTTACCCATGCAGGGTTTGCACTGCGAAAGGGAAGGGCCGTCTGCCGTAACGAAGGGCTACCGTGGCACGCGGGCGGATGGCACGGCCTCAACCGCACGAGTCACAACGTGGCAGCCGTCAGCGCCGCTTGCTTCATGATCCGCCGCGATCATTTCATTCCCTTTGAAACGGACATGATCGACTGGTGCCTGGCATTATCCCGCCGGGGCTATGTCCATGTGTATACCCCCCACGCCCGTGCTGTCTGTGAAAAGCGCGAGCTGCTGGCAGGGGCATGCGAGGATGTTCATGATCCATGCTACAGCGTGCATCATGATGATCGGGGGCAATTCACACACAGTCAATAATTCTCATTTATGATAGATTCTGATATACCAACGAAAGGAGGGCCGATCGTGAAGATCACGATGGTCACCATCGGTTCCACGGGCGATGTGCGCCCGTACGCGCTGCTGGGCAGGGAGCTGCACCGGCGCGGCCATGAGGTCACCGTAGCAGCTTTTGCGCCCTTTGAAGAAATGGTTACAAAGGAGGGCCTGCGGTTTTATCCGATTTCCGGCGATGTGGTGGATCTCATGAGCCACCTGATGAAGCCGGGTGCAGTGGGCCTGTCCTATTTGCAGGAGGTCGAGGCTGCCATTGCCAATGTGGCGCCGCTGCTCCTGCGGGATATTACGGACGCCTTTGCGGATGCAGAGGCCATGGTGTGCAACTTCTTTGGCACGACCTTTTATTCCGTGGCGGAGAAGTATGATATCCCCTGCGTCCAGACGCATTTTTTCCCCATGGATCCCACGCCGGATATGCCTATTTCCTCCGCGCCCTTCCCGGAGTTGGGTCGATGGTGGAACCGCCTGAGCTACCGGGTGGGCTATCTGCTGCTGAGCCTGCTGGAGAAGCGCTACCTGACCGACTGGCGGCGTCAGCATGGGCTGAATGTGCGCTGCCTGCGCACCAAGCCGGATTATAGCTGCAACGGCCATCGCATTCCCGCGATCTACGCCGTGTCGCCCCTCCTGATGCCCCGGCCTGCCAGCTGGGATGAGCACATCCACATGTCCGGCTTCTGGTGGGATGAATCGCCCTGCGATTACCAGCCTGATCAGGCGCTGACGGATTTCCTCCAGCGCGGCGAAAAGCCGGTTTACATCGGCTTTGGATCTATGGTGTCCGGCGATATGGACAGGACGTTCCAGCTGGTGGAGGAGGCTGTGCAGCAAAGCGGTGTGCGTGCCATCATCGCCAGCTGCTGGGCGCAGGAGAAGGGGACGACTGATTCCGAGCGCGTCATCCATGTGAAGGATCTTCCCCATGACTGGCTTTTCCGCCATGTGGCGGCAGCGGTGCATCATGGCGGCGCAGGCACCACGGCGTCCTCGCTGAGGGCGGGCCTTCCCACGCTGGTGATTCCCTTTGGTGGCGACCAGCCTTTTTGGGGGAGCCGTGTCCACAAGGCCGGCTGCGGCCCCAAGCCCATTCCGCGCGATCAGCTGACCGTCGGGCAGCTCTCCGCTGCGCTGCGCGATTTGGTGGATAATCCGGCCTACGCGCAGACCGCTGCCGAAATCGGCCAAAAGATGCGCCAGGAGCACGGTGTAATGGTCGCTGCGGATATTATCGAGCGTGAAATCGCCATCTGGAATATGTCCTGACGCCACAAACTCCCGTCTCATCAATAATCACGTGCGCCCAACCCTTAACCGGAGGCGCTCAACCCAAGCGCGAAATGGGTGTCGTGAGGGCTGAAAGCCCTTCGCGGGGTGCAGGGGCGGAGCCCATGGCAGAGCCTTGCCCACTTGACGTATCCACGAAACTGGGGTATACTGGTCGTGGTGTGAAACGCAACCAGCTATTTTCAGAAAGGAGGCCTGAGTCATGATGAATTGTGCATCCATTGCCATGCTGATGACGGCCTCTGCTGCTTTTGTGCGCCGCAGGAAGTGAAGCTTTTCTGTTTTGCGCATATGGGAAGCACCGGCTGTCTAAGCAGAGACGCAGCCGGTGCTTTTTGTATGCCGCGCTGTGAGGAAAAATTGCGATATCATACAGAAAGGTGTTCGTATGCAGATTATTGACTACTTCCGTGACGACCGGCCCGCCCGCTGGCTTGAACAGATTGCCGGATACGAATGGCGGGCCGCGAAATTCCTGGCGCAGCTGCTGGGCGAGGGAAGCTTCCATGCGACCCTGGGCAGCGGTACGCTCTACCTCCTTGTGGAGGGCGACAGCCTTGTTTCCTTCCTGACCCTGGCGCAGCGGGACTGCATCGATGCGCCGGAGTGCGCCCCATGGATCGGCTTTGTCCATACTGCGCCCGAGTATCGCGGACGCCGCCACGTCGGACGGCTCATCGACCACGCCTGTGCCGTTGCCCGGGAGCACGGCGCAGCGCAGGTGTACATCTGCACCGATCATGTCGGGCTATACGAGAAGTATGGCTTCACATACCTGGAAAACCGCGTGTCCATCTATGGCGAGGACAGCCGGGTGTATGTGCGGGAGGTGTGAGGGATGGACATTCAAATCCTTCCGCTGACCCGCGATAACTTCCGCGCAGACTCGTTGGATGGCTTTATCCGCCATCAGCAGGTCACTGAATGCTGGCGGAATGTGGGCGGTGAATGGAAGCTCCTGCCCAATGCCTATACGGAGGATTGGGACTTACCCCGGCTGCGCGGGGAAGCTGCGGCGCTCCTGCATACAATCGACGCTGGTATCCCTGTCATCGGCGCGTTTGAAGGCCAGAAGGTCGTGGGCTTTTCCCGTCTGGGCGGACGGCTTGGCAGCCGGGGCCAATACATGGAGCTGACGGGCTATCAGGTGTCCGCGCCCTATCGTGGTCAGGGAATCGGCAGGCGGCTCTTTGAATCGGCCTGCGAGGCTGCCCGCAGCACCGGTGCAGACAAGCTCTACATCTCCGCCCATTCCTCCCGTGAATCCCAGGCGGCCTACCGCGCCCTGGGCTGCGTGCATGCGCAGGAGGTTGATCCTGTCCGCGCGGAGCAGGAGCCCTTCGATGTACAGATGGAATATGATCTGCGCCCGGTGCCGGTCATCCGCTTCGGCGTTCCCGGCGATCTGCCCTCCTGGATGGCGCTCGTCCGCCGGGTTGCGTGGAACTTTCCCGGCCTTGAAACCGAGGCCGCGTTGCAGGAACATGCTGCCACGGTGGCGAAATTCATCGACAAGGACAATGCGATCTGCGCGGTGGAGGGCGACTGCGTCATCGGTGTGCTGCTCTTTTCCCGGCGGCTGAACATGCTCTGCTGCATGGCAGTTGCCCCGGAGCATCGCCGCCGCCGCATTGCGCAGAGGATGCTCGGCCTCATGATGACCATCGCCGATCCGGCCCGTGACCTGATTGTCACCACATTCCGCGAGGGCGATCCCAAAGGGGATGCGCCGCGCGCC
Source organism: Clostridia bacterium (assembly GCA_017481825.1). Lineage (GTDB taxonomy): Bacteria > Bacillota > Clostridia > Christensenellales > Aristaeellaceae > UBA11524. The sequence goes on along the minus strand of JAFUOR010000105.1, from coordinate 5,390 downwards.
TTCTACCGGAAGAATGGCTTTGTCCCAGCGGAATTGGTGGTGGAGAATGATTATCCCTGCCAGACGTTCGTCAGAAAGGAAGCAATCCATGAATAAAGGCCGCATTATCTTCCTCAATGGCGTGACCTCCTCCGGCAAGACTTCCATCGTCGAGGCCCTGCAAAACCGCGAGGACTGCTACTTCTACGTCGTGGCCAACGACCTTTTTCAGGAGATGGTCGGCGAGCGCTTCCTGCGGGAGGATTACTGGAAGCACCTCAGCCGCGTCATCATCCTCATGTACCACACCGCCAGGCTCTACTCCGACATGGGGCATGACGTGCTTATCGACGGCATTCTCGTCGAGCGTTCGGAGATCAGTCCCCATTACCGCCAGCTTATGGATATCCTTGCGGATAACCCGCTGTCCATCGTCGAGGTGGCCTGTCCGCCGGAGGTCTGCCGGGCACGCAACATCGCCCGCGGTGACCGGTATGAAACCCAGTCCGACGAGCAGCTTGCTCTCATGGCCGAGGGAATCCAATACGCCCTGCGCGTCGGGACTGACAAGTATACCCCGGAGGAATGCGCTGATGCCATCGTCCGGGCGCTGATCAAATAAGAAGGGAGGAAAAATGGTGTTGCTCATCATTGCCCTGGCTCCTTTTCATGGCTGATAAATCATACGAGGTCGGGCTTTAGTCCGACTGGCGAAAGTCAGCGCTTGCGCTGACCGAGCGCAGCCAGCGCTGCTCTGCGGAGCAGTGATGGCCGGAAATGAAAAGGAGCGAATCTTATAATGAATACCCGTTTTCAGGCTGCCATGACCACCCTTTCTGAAATGCGCGCATTCCTGCTGCTGTGGCTGACCCAGTCATTCTCCAGCCTCGGCAGCGCCATCACCAGCTATGCGCTGGTGGTCTGGTCCTATTCTCAGCAGGGCAGCGCCCTTGTGACCGCGCTGCTGATGGTATCGACCTACGCGCCCTATGTCCTGTGTTCCATTTTTGCCGGAGCCCTCTCCGACCGTTGGGATAAGCGCAAAACCATGCTCGTGTGCGACGCCATGGCTGCGCTGACCACCGTGTGTACCCTGGTGCTGCTGAAAATGGAGCTGCTGCAGGTCTGGCACCTGTATATCCTCAACGCCGTGAACGGCCTGATGAACACCGTCCAGCAGCCTGCCTCGGAGGTGGCCACCACAGCCCTGCTGCCCCGCAAGCATTACCAGAAGGTCGGCGGGCTGCGCTATCTGTCCTCCAGCGTGAACGGTATCCTGAACCCGGTCATCGCTACGGCGATGCTGACGCTGCTGGGTATGGATGCGGTCATTCTCTTTGACCTGTTCACCTTTACGGTAGCCTTTGTGGTGCTGCTTGTGTTCATCCGAATCCCCGCCCAGGAGAGCAAGGCCGAGAAGCCTGAGCCCCTGATGCAGTCCGTCCGGGTCGGATTGCGCTTCCTTCGGGAAAAGCGCGCCATTTTGTCGCTGGTGTTCTTCCTGGCGGCGATCAACTTCGTGGCCTCCATGTTTGAGGCAACGCTCCCGGCGATGCTCCTGCCCCGTGAGGGCGCGGGCGAAACGGCTCTTGGTGTGGTGAACACCGTCACCGCCGTTACGACCCTTGTCGGCAGCCTCATCGCTGCGGCGCTGCTCAAGCCCAAAAGCCGCGTGAAAACCGTCTGCTGGGCGCTGCTGCTCTCCATGAGCACGGAGAACTTCATCCTGGCCTTTGGCAAATCGCTGCCCGCGTGGTGCATCGGCGCCTTCCTGGGCTGGATCGCCATCCCGCTGATGAACACCAATCTGGACGCCATCATGCGCCTGAACATCCCTCATGATATTCAGGGCCGCGTGTTCTCGGCGCGCAACTCCCTGCAGTTCTTCACCATTCCGCTGGGCTATTTCCTCGGCGGACTGACGGTGGATATGCTCTTTGAGCCCCTGATGGCGGCCCAGAGCGACGGCAGCCTCCTGATCACGCTCTTTGGCGCAGGCAAGGGGAGCGGCGCGGCCCTCGCCTTTGCGGTGCAGGGCGTGCTGGGGGTACTGGTATGCCTGTACTTTATGCGCGACAGGCATCTGCGTGCCATGGCGGATGAAGAATTGAGGCAATAACCTTGGCGGCAGGCTCGACGATTCAGCCTGCTGACCATCAAGTGACACAGCAACTGGCCCGGAAGCATGCATGCCTCCGGGCTCTTTTTATGGCACTGCCAGCCAGTTGTGCCAGTACATCTGCCATCGCGCGGGAAAATCATCCCGTGCTACGTCGCAGCTTGCCAGCAGGGGCGTTTCGCAGATCGTCACGCCGCCGCTGATCAGCCGTGCCGTACCAAGCTGCTGGCCGGTTAGTACAGGGGCTTCCAGCGTGTCCGGCAGGTCGATCTCCACCGTGGGGATGCTGCCCTTGGCGGCTACGCCCTTCAGGTCGCTGGCCAGCACGGCGTCCACCGTCATGTTGTTGGACATGGCAACGGGGAGTGTCCCGGCGATATCGCCTGCCTCCAGCATCGTCACGGCTTCATAGCGCTCAAAGGCCATGTCCATCAGCCGCGCGGCCTCGTTGAACCAGTCGTAGCAGTTCAGCACCACGCCGATGATGCGCATGCCGTTTCGCTCCGCGCCGAAGACAAGGCAGCGCCCGGCTTTTTTGGTGTAGCCGGTCTTGATGCCCGTCGCGCCCTCATAGGTGGTGAGGAGTTTGTTCTTGTTGTTCAGCACCCGGTCATAATCGCGGCCCTCCCAGGGGATGGTGGCACGGGTGGTGCCGACGACCTCGCGGAAGAAATCATGGGTCATGGCCTCACGGGCGATGAGCGCCAGATCCTGCGCGGTGGTGTAATGCCCCTCGCAGGGGAGCCCATGGGGTGTGAGGAAAACGGTGCCTGTGCAGCCAAGCTCCGCGGCGCGGGCCGTCATCATGGCGCAGAAGTCCTCCACTGTGCCGCCGATGTGCTCGGCGATGGCGGTGGCTGCATCGTTGCCCGAGGCCAGCATGAGGCCATAGAGCATGTCCCGCAGCGTCAGCGTCTCGCCCTGGGCCAGGTAGATGCTCGTGCCCGGCACGCCAAAGGCGTTGCGGCTGCAGGTAACAGGTGCGTCAAGGTCACCGTTTTCAAGAGCCAGCAGCGCCGTCATGACTTTCGTGGTGCTGGCCATGGGCAGCGATGCGTCCGCGTTATGCTCCAGCAGCACGCGCCCCGTTGCCTCATCGATGATGACGCAGGCTGCCGCCGAGGTGCCGACCTCCTCCGCCTGCGCGCGGCAGGGGAAAAGGAGCAGCGCCGATACAGCCAGCGCCATGAGCAGCTTCTTCATCCGCTTACCTCGCGCCCATGGCGCTGGCGCCGTCCTGACGGGAAATGAGGTTCTTTACGTCCTCCATGACCGTTGGGATGAGCTCCACCACGCGGTCAGCCACCGTCTGGCAGGTTGCGGGGAGCATCCGCACCGAATCACCGGATACCACCAGGAAGCCCACGGGCTGCACCGATACGCCCGCGCCGCTGCCGCCTGCAAAGGGAAAGTCGATGGGCTCGACCATCTTGCGGGGCTTTTCCTGGGTAGTCAGATCGCCGCCCGCCGTCACATAGCCGAAGGATACCTTGCTGATGGGGATGATCGTCGCGCCGCCGCTGGCTTGAACGGGATCACCGATCACGGTATTCACGTCCACCATATCCTTGATGGACGCCATGGCTGTCTGCATCAGTTCACCAATGGGATGCTCCATTATGCTGCCTCCTTCACCGTGGGCGCGGGCTGGGTGAGATACGCCGCCAGCACCATCGCCGTTGTGATGATGATTGTTCCCAGGCGGAAGAAAAGTATACACCGTGTCTGCAGGGTCGAATGCTCCCGGAAGAACTCCGGCACGATGCGAAGGTGCATGCGTCTTTGCCACGGAGAGGGCAGCAGGCAGCAGGCGCTGCGCAGCGCTCCTGTAAGGATGGCCGTCCGTGCTGCATCACCCGTGCGCAGCTGCACCAGCGCGTCCAGCGAGCGCAGCTGAATATGGCGCAGGAGAAAGCTCCGCGCCTTGTCTGCCCGGCGCAGCGCGCCCAGGATGCGCTCTGCCCGGCTGCCGTGGATATCCCCGGCATGCATGGGCTTGGGCGGCCCCTCCTGTCCGGCGAGGATCAGCCGGTGCCCCTGCGCTGTTCTCACCAGACGAAGACGCCATGTGCGCGAAAGCCCCCAGAACCGCAGCAGGATGCGTGCCTGGACGCCCTCGTGGGCATACACATCCGCCTGCAGGGTGATGGGCGTGATCATCAGCAGCAGCGCCGCGATCAACAGCAGCCGGTTCATAGCGTCACCTCCTGGTCAGCAAGTCTTCCCATCGGCTGCATTTTCCATGCATTGACGCAAAAAGAGCATACCGGCAACGTTTTCGGAAGTTGACGAATACCGCGAAATCCGATATAATGAAGAGCATTCTTGTAACATTGGGAGGACACTATGGTCGGATTGATTGGCGCCATGTCGGTTGAGGTGGAGGCCCTGATGGATAAGCTCACCGAGCGGAGGGAAACGCGGATCGGCATGGATACCTTTGTCAGCGGAAAGCTCTTTGGCAGGGATGCGGTGCTCGCCGTATGCGGTCCGGGCAAGATCAATGCGGCCCTGTGCGCCCAGAGCATGATCCTCCATTTCCATCCCGAGTGGGTGCTGAACCTCGGCGTGGCCGGGGCAGGCGAGGGCGGCGTATCCATCGGCGATATGGTCATTGCCACCGCCGCTGTGCAGCATGATGTGGATACCTCGCCCATCGGCGATCCCGTGGGCATGGTGAGCAAGATCAACCTGATTGAAATCCCCTGTGATGCAGCCCTTCGCGCCAGGCTTGTGGCGGCCGCAAAGGCTGTGGAAGGCGTGCGGGTGCATGAGGGCGTCATCGCCACGGGTGATCAGTTCATCCACTCCGGCGATGTGCGCAGCCGCATCAACAGCCTCTTCCATGCCAAGGCCGTTGAAATGGAAGGCGGCGCGGTGGCCCAGGCCTGTTACATGCATGGCGTGCCCTGCGGCGTGCTGCGCTCCATCTCCGATCAGGCGGACGGGCGCTCCGATATGGATTATCCCACCTTTACCCGCCTGGCCGCGAGCCACTCCCAGCAGGTGGTGGAGCATCTGCTGACGATGTGATGCCAATTCCTGAAAAACATTGTCTTTTGGAACGATTCGCGGTATAATAACACCGTATCAATCACTGATTTTGGAGGCAAGCAGATGTACAAGCTGTTACTGGTGACGAACGATCCTGCGATCCGGGATGCATTTGACGCCGTGGCATGGGAAAGCCTGGGCTTTCGTCAGCCCCGCGTCGTGTCCTCGGCTGCGGATGCCGCCGGCAGCCTGAATGCCCATCATGCAGACGCCATCGCCATCGGCCTTCCCGAGGAGG
>JAFUOR010000104.1 GCA_017481825.1 Clostridia bacterium | reverse complement strand
GAGGGCCTCTTCCTGATCGTGAGTGACGTAAATGAAGGTGATGCCCAGGCGCTGCTGCATGCTCTTGAGCTCCAGCTGCATCTCCTTGCGCAGCTTCAGGTCCAGCGCGCCTAGGGGCTCGTCCAGCAGCAGCACCTCCGGCTCGTTCACCAGCGCGCGGGCGATGGCGATGCGCTGCTGCTGGCCGCCGGAGAGGGCCTCTACATGGCGCTTGCCGTAGCCTTTAAGGTTCACCAGCTCCAGCATCTGCTCGACCTTTTCGTCGATCTGCTTCTTGGGCATCTTCTTCAGCTTCAGGCCGAAGGCGATGTTGTCGTACACATTCAGGTGGGGGAAGAGCGCATACTTCTGGAACACGGTGTTCACACGGCGCTTGTGGGGCGGCAGATCGGAAATCTCCTGACCCTCGAAGAGCAGCGCGCCGTCAGAGGGCGTCTCAAAGCCGCCGATGATACGCAGCGTCGTGGTCTTGCCGCAGCCGGAGGGGCCCAGCAGGGTCACGAATTCCTTCTTGCGGATATACAGGTTGATATCCTTGAGAACCTTCACGCCGTCGTATTCCTTGGAAATGCCGATCAGGTCGATCAGGTGATCCTTCTGACGGGCCTTCTTGATGCGCTCGTTGAGCTGTTCGTTCGTCATGGCGATAGCTCCTTTATATCAAATATCGGTTTCCCTTGTCATCAGAAAATGGGCGGATTGGAGATCCAGAGCACCCGGGCCTTGGTTTTGCCGGAGTTGACCAGATAGTGCTCCTGCCGGGGGTGAATGCAGAAGCTGCAGCCGGTGCGTACGCGTGTTTTCTGATCGCCTGTGACCAGTTGAATGCTGCCCTGGAGCACATAGCCGAATTCCTCGCCCTCATGAGGGGGCAGGGGATAGGTTGCGCCGCCCTCGCCGATCTCTACCAGGATGGGCTCCATGGAGTTCTTCTGGGCGTCGGGTATCAGCCAGGTGATGGAGCCGCGCAGATCCTCAGCATCCTCCTTGACAAACATGTCCTGGGGGGCAAAGACGGTTTTCTCGTTCTTGTCCTCCGAGAAGAACTGGCTGAGGGACGAGCCGAGGCACTCCAGCATGTCCTTCAGCGTGGCGATGGAAGGGGAAGCGAGGTTGCGCTCAACCTGGGAGATGAAGCCCTTTGACAATTCGCACCGATCCGCCATATCCTCCTGGGTCAGCCCGCGCTGCAATCGCAACTGCCGCAGCTTTTCGCCGATATCCATAGGAAGCCTCCCTTCTGAAATTCAGTGTTTATATCTGCGCCTGGAAGTTTAGCAAAACTAAACCTCAAAACGCTATACATTAAACCATACCCTATGCCCCCTGTCAATAGGTTTCGACAATTTTCTGTGCATGGGAAGTGCTTTCAGGCATGAAAAAGCAGGAAAAACACAAAAAAGCCGCATCCTGCGTCTGCGTGCAGGATGCGGTGGATTCACATTTCATCTGTCAGTCAAGGTACTTGGTCTTCACAAAGCCGTGGAGGCCGTCGATTTCGATCTCCGTCCAGGTACCCTTTTCGCCCAGAACCACGACTTCATTGCCCACACGGAACTGATCCAACTTGCGCTCGGCATCGGTAGCGGTGTACATGGAGATGGTGGCGGAGGAATCCGTGCGGCCCTGATAGGACAGCATGGCGGTAGTGTATTCATCCGCAGAAACCACGGGGGAGAAGGTCAGCGTGCTGTTGAGGACGCAGCCCTCCTTGCCATCGTAGAGGATACGGGTGTACACCTTGCCGACCTTGAGCACGATGACGATCTTACCCGCCTCGCACTGGCCGATGGCCTTGGCGGAATTGCTGGCGGAGGCGCGCAGGGTGCACTTGCCGGTGCGGGGCGCGTAAATGACAGCCATGGCCTTATCCTCAGGGGCCTCTGTATCCCAGGAGAGACTCTCGGTGGCCACGGTCAGCATTTCCTCGCCGTCGAAGACCACACACTGGGCCGTGCCCAGCTCCTCAAGAGTCACGGTAACAACGGTGCCGTCCTCGCGGGCGAGCTTGACGGGGAAGTCCTCCCAAAGGCCAGAGGATTGCGCTTTTTTGCCGCCGGTTGTGGTGCCGGCTTCGACTTCTTCGGTGCTGGCAGCGGCCCAGCGGACGTAGCTGTCCTGCACCCAGCCGGAGCGAACGCCGCCGTTCCAGTAGGAGATTTCACGCATGCCGCCGGAGGAGCTGCGGATGCTCACGCGGGAGCCCGCTGCGATGGTGCCCACAGGGGTGTATTCGTACAAATCAGTGGCGGTGGTGACATCATCGCTGACGGTGGCGGTGTAGAGCGTTGCATCGCTGGTGATGACCCAGTTGCAGCTGGCGTTCCACTCTTCCTTCGTGTCTGCAGCCATCGCCGGGAGCGCAAAGCACAGGGCGCACAGCATCAGAATCGCAAACAGAGCTTTTTTCATATTTCATAACCTCCTTGCGTACAGTGATGGGTCTGATTTCAATATAGCATACTGCTGGGCAAAAGTCAATCAAGCGATATGACGAAATGTAAATCCTTGGCGGGGCGGCTTCTTTGATTTTGAACTTGCAAAATACACAAAAGCGTGTTAATATAGACAAAACCGATGAGAAGCAGCGGAATCGCGAGGTCACCCACAGCGAGCCGGAGACAGTGGAAGTCCGGCGGCGGACGGCGAGGACATTGGGGCTTCGAGGGCGCGGGGGAAGGGCGCAACGCCTGTGTATCCTGCGACGGCTTCCACCGTTAAGAGGATTGAGAGGCGCAGATACGTCTGCGCAAGTGGGGTGGCACCGCAGTCATCTGTCCCCAGCATGAGGGACAGTTGGGCTGCTTTTTTGTTTTCATGACTGGCGAAGGCGTCCCCGGCCGTTTGCTGGCCTATAAGCAGCCATCATTGCCCGAAAAAAGCCATGGTGGCCCAAGTTAAGGAGGTTTTCCCCATGTCCGAGACCATTGTCAAGCCTGAGAAGAAGCCCGTCATTTTTTCCGGCATCCAGCCCTCCGGCACTCTGACCCTGGGCAATTACATCGGCGCGCTGCGCAACTTCTCCAAGCTCCAGGATGAGTATGACTGCATCTACTCCATCGTGGATATGCATGCCATCACCGTGCGTCAGAATCCTGCGGAGCTTCGCCGCCGCTGCATGGAGCTGGCGGCCATCTACATTGCCAGCGGCATCGATCCCAAGAAGAGCCTCATCTACTGTCAGAGCCATGTGCCTGCCCACGCCGAGCTGGCATGGATCCTGAACTGCTTCACCTACATGGGTGAGATGAACCGCATGACCCAGTTCAAGGACAAGTCCGCCAAGCATGCGGATAATATCAACGTGGGCCTGTTCACCTATCCGGTGCTGATGGCGGCAGACATTCTGCTGTACCAGACCAACCTCGTGCCCGTGGGCAGCGATCAGAAGCAGCACCTGGAGATCTGTCGTGACATCGCCCAGCGATTCAACGGTATCTACGGCGACGTGTTCGCCATCCCCGAGGGTTACATTCCCAAGGTCGGCGCGCGCGTCATGAGCCTGCAGGAGCCGACCCGCAAGATGTCCAAGTCCGACCCCGAGGATACCTTCGTAGCCCTGACGGATGATCCCGATACCATCCGCCGCAAGATCAAGCGCGCCGTGACCGACTCTGACGGCGAGATCCGCTTCGATCCCGAGAACAAGCCCGGCGTATCCAATCTGCTGAGCATCATGAGCGCGCTGGGCGCCGGCGATATCGAAAGCCTCGTCAACGAGCTGCAGGGTCAGGGTTACGGCGCCCTCAAGGCCCGTACCACGGATTGTGTCATCGCCGCTCTGGAGCCCCTCCAGGCCGAGTTCAAGCGCCTCATTGCCGATAAGGCCTATCTCCAGGGCATTCTCGACGAGAACGCTAAGACCGCGTCTTACCTGGCCAACAAGACCCTGCGCAAGGTGCAGAAGAAGGTTGGCTTTGCGGCTCGCGGCTAAGGAGTATTCACTATGAATGAGCAGTATCTGACGTCCAAGGCGCGCCCGGGGAAGGCCGTTGCTGCGCTGGAGAATATCGCGGCGCTGCTGCTGGCGGCAGCGCTGGTGGCCTGGGCCTATGTCGCGGTGATCGGCTTCCTCTACGATGGCCTTGTGCTGGCAGCGCATGGCCTGATGCTGATCATGGCCGTGCCCTTCTTCCTGCTGCTGTGCTGGATTGTTGAGCGCAAGCGCGCCCGCAAGCATGCCAGCGTGATCGTCAGCGCTCTGTGCATGTCGGATGCAGCGGGGGTACCCTGCGAGGAGCTGGAGAAGCTCACGCGCGTCCGCCGCCTTCATCAGGTGATTCTCGACCTGACGGCTAAGGGCTATATCGTCCATGTGACGGTAGAGAAGGGCGTTGCCCGCCTGGCGGAGAGGGAAAATGCACCTGCCAATAAGTGCGCCATGTGCGGTGCAGCGCTTGTCCGCGGGGAGAATGGCAGCATGCAGTGTCCCTACTGCGGCAGCGGCGCAGCCTGAAAATGTAAGCATCATATTCGCGACCGGTACAGCGATGTACCGGCCGTGTTTTTTGTATACCTGTTTTTTTGCTGTTCTCACCGCCCTAAATACAGAATGAAAACAACAAATCCCTGCCGGGTCGTGGTATGATAAATCTATCACAAGTAAGCAAAAGGAGACCTTGCTGTTTATGACCATGACCTTTTATCCGTCCCAGCTTGCCGGTACGACTGCCGCTCCTGCCTCCAAGTCTGAGGCGCATCGCCGGATGATCTGCGCCGGTCTTACCAAAGGGGAAACGACCCTGACCGGCTTTATGGATTCTGCCGACATGCAGGCGACCAGCCGGTGCCTCAAGGCCCTGGGTGCGACGCTGAATCAGGAGGATGACAGCCTCACCATCACAGGCTTTGCCCACCGGCCTGCCCGCCTTCCTGTGCTGGACTGCGGCGAAAGCGGATCGACGCTGCGCTTCTTCGTGCCGATTGCTCTGGCGCTGGCAGGCGGCGGCGTATTCCGCATGCATGGCAGGCTCGGACAGCGCCCGATGGACGTGTACCGCGATCTGTTCGTCCCGCGCGGAGTGCGCTGGCGTATGGGTGTGGGCTGCGACGGCGCGGCGGAGCTGACCGTGGAGGGCAAGCTCGAAAGCGGGCATTACGTCCTGCCTGGCAATGTGTCCAGCCAGTTCGTTTCCGGCTTGCTCTTTGCCCTGCCGCTGCTGAAGGAGGATTCCACCCTCACCGTGCAGCCTCCGGTGGAAAGCGCGGGCTATATCCGCATGACTATTGAGGCTATTACCCAGAGCGGCATCACGATGGATGAAATCGCGCCCTTCTCCTGGCGTATCCCCGGCGAGCAGGCCTATCAGGCCAAGGCCGATCATCTCAACGGCGATTATTCCCAGGCGGCTGTGCTGTGCTGTGCGGGTGCGCTGGGCCATCAGGTGACGGTGACGCACCTTGCCCCCGTCACGACTCAGGGTGACCGGGCTGTGCTGACGCATCTGGCAGCGCTGGGCGCTCGGGTGGAGGAGAAGGCTTCCGGCGTGACCGTCACGGCGGAGAAGCTTACCGGCACGACCCTCGATATGGCGGACTGCCCGGATATCGCGCCCATCCTGGCTCTCGTGTGCCAGCTGGCAGAAGGGGAGAGCCGCCTCACGGGCTGCAGTCGACTGCGGCTGAAGGAATGTGATCGCCTGGCTGCGACGATTGAGGTGCTCAATCAGCTGGGCGGCAGCGCCCGTGCCGATGGCGATGACATCGTTGTGCAGGGCGTGGCGAAGCTCCGCGGCGGCGTGACCATCCCCAATTACAACGACCACCGCATGGTCATGCTTGCCTCTGTCGCCGCGACGGTTGCACAGGAACCCGTGACTGTGGAGGGTGTGGAGGCCATCAACAAGTCCTGGCCAGATTATGTCAATGTGTTTAAGCAACTTGGAGGGAAGGCCGAATGAGCAGCAGCTACGGGCAGCAGTTGAAGCTGTCCCTCTTTGGGCAGAGCCACGGCGAAGCGATTGGCGTCACGCTGGATGGTTTTCCGGCGGGCATGGTGATCGACCAGGAGCATCTCTTGAGCGAAATGGCCCGGCGCGCGCCAGGGCAAAGCGCCCTCACCACCGCCCGCAAGGAGCCGGATGCGCCGGAATTCCTCTCCGGCGTGCTGGATGGACGCACTACCGGCCAGCCCATTTGCGCCATCATCCGCAACACCAACCAGCGCTCCCGCGATTATGGCGAAAGCGTGGATCTCCTGCGCCCCGGCCATGCGGATTATACCGGGCATGTGCGCTACTTCGGCTTTGAGGACTGGCGCGGCGGCGGCAGCTTCTCCGGGCGGCTCACCGCGCCCATCGTACTGGCGGGAGCTCTGTGCAGCCAGTGGCTGGAAAGGCAGGGCGTGAAGCTCGCCTGCCATGTGCAGCGGCTGGGTGATGTGCAGGACGCCTCCTTCATGCAGGCTGATCCCGCCGCAGATTATTCTTACATGAAGAGCATGCACCTCCCCGTGCTGACGCAGGGCCTTGACACCCGCATGGAGGAGGCTGCCATGGCAGCCCGCAATACCTGCGACTCCATCGGCGGCGTGCTGGAGTGCATGATCACGGGTCTGCCTGCCGGGTTGGGCGCTCCCTTCTTTGACAGCGTCGAGAGCCAGATCAGCCATCTGCTTTTTTCCGTGCCTGCGGTCAAGGGCGTGGAATTCGGCGAAGGTTTTGGCTTTGCCGCCCTCCGGGGCAGCCAGGCCAATGACGCCTTCCGCATGGTGGATGGCCGCATTGTGACCACGACCAATCATTCCGGCGGCATCAACGGCGGCATCACCAACGGTATGCCGGTAATCTTCCGTTGCGTCATTCGCCCCACGCCGTCCATTGCTCAGAAGCAGGAGACCGTGTCCATCCGCACAGGCGAGAACGCCGAACTGGAGATCAAGGGCCGCCATGACCCGTGCATCCTGCCGCGCGCGGTGCCGGTGATCGAGGCGATGGCCGCCATTGCCGTGATGGATTTGTGGAAGGAGCGTGCTGCATGCCTCAAGTGATTGCATATCCCGGCACAGCGGGCAGCTTCTCCTGTGCTGCGGCGCAGGAGGCCTTCCCGGAGGGCGTATGCGTAGGCTATCCTACCTTCCCGGAGGCAGCGCAGGCTGTGATCGACGGGCAGGCGGATTTCGCATTGCTCCCGGTGGAAAACTCCTTTGCCGGAGCGGTGCTGCCGACCTATTCGCTCCTGGAAAAGCTTCCCCTGCACATCGTGGGGGAGACGATGAAGCCTGTACGCCACAACCTGCTGGGCGTCCCCGGCGCAACGCTGGGGGGGATTCGCCAGATTGCCAGCCATCCCCAGGCTATTGCCCAGTGCGATGTTTTTTTGCAGACGCTTACCGGCGTGCAGATCATCCCTTCGGCAAACACGGCCATCTCCGCCCGTGACGTGGCCCAGCGCGGCGATCCCGCCTGTGCTGCCATCGCCAGCAGCGAAGCGGCGCGGGAGTATGGCCTGGACATCCTGGCGGCGAATATCCAGACCAGCAGCCTGAACACAACGCGCTTCTTCATCCTCTCCATGGATGATACACCGCTGGCAGCTCCCGGCAAGGCGACGGTCATCTTTACCGTAAACAATGAGGTGGGTGCGCTGGTGCAGGTATTGTCATCCTTTGCAGCCAGCGGGCTGAACATGTCCCGCATCGAAAGCCGGCCTCTGCCGGACACAACCTTCCAATATTTTTTCTCCGCTGATTTTGAGGGCGATATGGACGCCGCGCATCTCATTCGCGCGATGGATGCAGCACGCCCCTACACCTGCGAAATCCGACTGCTGGGCGTGTATCCCAAGGCAGTGAAGCCCCTGTAACATATCAGGCGGCTGATCACCCGCGGTCAGCCGCCTGTACTGGATGAAACACATTTTTGCAAGAAAATTCATTTTCCCTCTTGACACTTTGCGTGACCTGTGATAATATATATAACGTTGACGGCGTAAGCCTGAAAACATGGGGTTATAGCTCAGTTGGTTAGAGTGTCACGTTGACATCGTGAAGGTCGATGGTTCGAGCCCATTTAACCCCACCATATCAAACAGATCCGAATCGGTCAAACGGTTCGGTTTTGTTTTTTGTTTCGCCGCATATCGCGTGTTCCGCTCCGGCAGAAGTCAAGACCTTGAAACAACAGTGTTTCAAGGCCTTTATTTGTTCAAATTTTTCGCTGGAGCGCCCGATTCTCTGATCATTCAGTGATGATGATCGTATGGAGAGCGGCGCGTTCTTCCGCCGCCGGGAGGCAGAGCTGGTTCATTTCCACCAGCTCATTCAGGCAATGCATGATGAACCAGTCGGACTGATACACATGTTGAAGCATATACCGGCGCAGCTTTTGCAGGTGGGGCGGCGTATCTGCCAGGAGTGCTCTGGCATAGGGCTCCTTGAGGGCCTCCAGCGCATCATGGTGCTGCGCGTACACCGTGCCTGCGATGCTGAGCAGCTTTTCGCGAATGGCCTTTCCCGCCAGCCATACCGGCAGGAGGCTTGCGGTCAGCTGTTCATCCGGGTGGCCCTTGAAATGGATCAATCCCTTCTGGGCAAGGCAGGCGTATTCCTCGGCGGTCAAGGGCTCGCTGCTGAAAAGGCGCCGCAAAAGGGCCAGATTAGCCCGGACGGCATGCTGGTAGATTTCCTCGATGCGGCGCTCTGACCAGCAGGTGTCGATCTGCCAAAGGGTCACGCCCTCATACTCGTTCCAGCAGGGGCCTGAGAAATGGCCGTCCATCCCGGCATAGAGCGCAGGCTGGGATGCTCCGAGTGCCGTGATGTTCGCATGGCACAGGTTGTGCGCACCATCCGGGCGGAGGGTGGCGACCTCGTCAAAGGAAATGGCCTTCGCCGTCTGGCTGCCTGAAATGCACCAGGGGATCAGCGCCCACAGTGCGAAGTCAGGCTCCTTTAGGGCAGGGGAAAGCCCGTCCGGGGACGGATATGTACCGGGATACAGGCCGCTGTCCGACCAAATGTCGGAATTGCGCAGGGCCTGTGCCAGCGCCGGAGCGATCAGCCGGGCTGCTTC